>JAZSMB010000031.1:0-3692 GCA_045535685.1 Candidatus Scatosoma sp. | reverse complement strand
AACGAGTGGTTAGAAGAAAATACTTGTATTCGCCAATCGAATATGTATCTCACGCTCGGCGACAACGCAAAACGCTTTTCTATCGAAGATGTATACGGAGTGCCGACCACGATGCTCAAAGGCGCACTTTGTTATTATTTTATCGACGAAACGTTCCAAGCGATCACGTCGTCGGTATTAAAGAATTTAGGTTTCGATACCCCCAAATACCTGCCGTCCACGCTCGCGCAAGCGCTGTATCTCTTGCCCGATAAACGCCGCGAAGGCTACGCGTTTTTACTCGACGTCGGCTTTTTAACTTCGTCGGTGTCTGTGGTGTACGGCAACGGTATCGTCCGCGAGAAATCACTCGATAGCGGTCTTGGCACGATTTTAGTGCTTTTGATGAGCGAGCTTGGCGTCGAATACGCATTAGCGGAAGAAATTTTAGCCAGCACCAACGTATCGGGCGGCAGCGTTCCCAAAGACGTTTACTGGACGAGTGAGAACGGCGAATTTTCTTTCCCTGTATGGCGGATTAACGAAATCGTCAAATGCGGTTTAGACGTTTTATGCGAGGGAGTGGAAAACTTCTTTACAAGCTACAACCGCGAAAAAACGGTGGCGGCGCTAGCTGTCAACCCCATCAGTATCACAGGCGAGGGGATTGGCAAAATCGCAGGCGCGGCGGAACACGTTTCCAAACGCTTAAACCGCTTAACCGAAGTGGTCGCGCCCGACTTACCTTATTATGACAAACCTGCGTTTTCATCGCGGATTGCGCTGCTGAATATGGCGCTTAGCGATAAGCAAAAGCGTAGTTGGATACACAGAATTTTCAAAAATTTCGGAGGAAAAAAGAAATGATGAACGATTATAACGAAAGAGAAAATTACGGCGAATACGGCTATTCGTCCGCGCCTACTTCTTCTCCTGCGCTCAATAATTTATCGGGCGTAGCGAAAATTAAAGTAATCGGCGTGGGCGGTGCAGGTAATAACGCCGTGGATAGATTAATCGAATCGGGCTTACAAAGTGCCGAATATATCGTCGTAAACACCGATAACCAAGCACTTGCACGTTCCAAAGCGAGCAACCGTATTCAAATCGGCGTAAAACTCACCAAAGGTTTGGGTGCAGGCGCAGATCCTACGGTAGGTAAAGCGGCGGCGGAAGAAAATAAAGAAGCGATCCAAGAAGCGCTTAAAGATACCGATTTATTGTTCATCACCGCAGGTATGGGCGGCGGCACGGGTACGGGCGCAGCTCCCGTCATTGCAAAAATCGCTAAGGAAATGAAAATTCTTACCGTTGCGGTCGTTACCTTGCCTTTCACGTTCGAGGCAAAACGCAGAATGGACAACGCCTTAGCGGGTATCGAAGAACTTACCAAATCGGTGGATTCGATTATCACCATTCCCAACGATAAAATCCGTCAAGTCGTACCCAAAGGCACGTCGTTTACCGAATCGCTGAAAGTCGCGGACGAAGTTTTGCGTCAAGGTATCCGCGGTATTGCAGAACTCATCGTTAAATCTTCGCTTATTAACCTCGACTTTGCCGACGTAAAAACCACGCTCAAAGGCCGTGGCGTCGCGCATATGGGCATCGGTGTGGCGAAGGGCGAAAAACGCATTTCCGACGCCGTTCGTTGCGCGGTATGCAGTCCTTTGCTTAATACGACCATCGAAGGCGCAAGCTCGGTTATTTTAAATATCATCGGCGGTAAAGATTTATCGCTGGACGAAGTGGAGATGGCAGCCGACCTTGTCAAAGGCGTTATCGACTACTCGGCAAACGTTATCTTTGGCGCGTGCATCGACGAGAGTATGTCGGACGAAGTGGAAGTGGTTATTATCGCAACCGGTTTCAACGGCGCGCGCAATAGCGTTGGTCCAGAATCGGAAGCGGCGGCAATGCGCCAAGCGTCTATTTTGTCGCAAAAAATCGACTATGCGTTCAACGATAAAATGACGCCGCAAGCACCTATAGCACCCGCTCCTGCGTATACTCCCGCTTACGCACCTGCTTATGCGCAACCGCAAGCGCAATACGGCTATGCACCGCAAGCGCAACCTGCGCCCGTGCAAGAGTTAGAACCGTTCGAACCGGACGATCCTATTCCCGAACCGACGATCGAAAAAAAGGACACCAAACACCGTCCCAGATTTGTCGATTTCTTTATGAAACGCAATTCCGACAATAAATAATCGTTATATCAAAATAAAAACGGCGCAAATTGCGCCGTTTTTATTTTTCCTCGTATAATGCAAGAAAATTAAGCAAAAACAGGTTTTTTAGAGATAAAAGGCGTATTAATAAAGTATGCGTTTTCGTTATATCAAACATAAATTTTTCATTGAAAGCATATATATACCGTATGCGTATTCAAGGCTTAAAAAATGCAAAAAAAATATATTTTTTAGGGATCGGCGGCGTTAGTATGAGCGCGCTGGCACAATTTTTATCCGCGCAAGGCTACGAAGTTTGCGGCAGCGACGCGGTTAAAAACGAATACACGCAACGCTTGCATTCGATGGGTATAAAAACGTACCAAGGGGTAGATAAAACGCGCGCGGAACTCATCCATTGCGACGCATTTATCTACACGGACGCAATTTCGCAAAGCAACGAAGAATACGCTTACGCAATCGAAAACAATAAGCAAATTTTCAGCCGTGCGGAGCTGCTCAAAAGCATTTGCGACGAATTTCCGCACAGCATAGCGGTTGCAGGCAGTCACGGCAAAACCACTTGCACGTCCATGTGCGCCCACGCGCTCAAAAGTTGCAGCGTACCGTTTACCGCGCATATCGGTGGGGAAGATACCCGCTTTGGCAATTTTTACTACGGCGGCGACGAGTATTTTCTCACCGAAACGTGCGAATATAAGCGCAATTTACTCAAAATGCAAGCGGAAAAGGCGATTTTACTCAACGTTGACAACGACCATATGGAGTGCTATACGGACGAAAACGACTTAACCGAGTGTTTTTACCGCTATTGTCAGGCGGCGCAAACGGCGTTCGTGTGCGCGGACGATTTACGCTGTAAAAATATGGGCGATTTCGTCACGTTTGGCATCGAAAATCCGCTATCCGACTACCGCGCGATCGATTTGCGCGCAAACGGCGAAAAATACTCGTTTACGATAGAAGAATACGGCAATCCGCTTTGCAGGGTGCGGTTACAAGCCATCGGCAGACACAACGTATATAACGCGCTTGCGGCGTTTTCCGTGATGCGCTCGTATGGGTTTAACGAACGGGAAATTACGCGCGGTTTGCAAACGTTCCAAGCCGTCAAACGCCGTTTTGAAAAAATCGGCACGTACAACGGCGCAAGTTTGATATGCGATTACGCGCATCATCCAAAAGAAATCGCGGCAACGCTGGCAACGGCGAAAAACGTTTGCAAAGGCAGGCTTTATACCGTATTTCAACCGCATACGTATTCGCGCACCAAACTTTTGATGAACGAGTTCGTGGAAACGCTCAAAGGCATAGAAAATTTAGTTGTTTTCGCAACCTATCCCGCACGGGAAAGATTCGATAACGCGGGCAGCGCGCAAACGCTTTGTCAAAGGGTAGGAAACGCACTATACGCCGAAAATTTACCCGTTTTAACCACTTGGTTAAAAAGCACGGTCAAAGAAGGGGATACGGTACTGTTTTTAGGGGCGGGGGATATCTATTACGCGGCGCAATACATAG
>JAZSMB010000102.1:0-6512 GCA_045535685.1 Candidatus Scatosoma sp. | reverse complement strand
GCTCACGCATCGGAACTTTTTGGAGGTGTATAAAAAGCTCTTAAAGCCGGGCGGGCGGATTTTGCAAAAGACGGACGATAGGGATTTCTTTGAGTTTTCGTTGGAGGAATACCGCGCGTGCGGGTTTGCTTTGGAAAACGTGACGTACGATTTACACGCGAACGGAAATCCCGATTGGAATATCGTGACCGAATACGAGCAAAAATGGGTAGAGCGCGGTTTGCCTATCCACCGTGTTGAGGCAGTTTTTAACGGCAACGACGCGTAATTTTTATTTTTTCATTTGCCCG
Source organism: Candidatus Scatosoma sp. (assembly GCA_045535685.1). Lineage (GTDB taxonomy): Bacteria > Bacillota > Clostridia > Christensenellales > Borkfalkiaceae > Scatosoma. Next base: position 6,222 of record JAZSMB010000102.1, on the reverse strand, counting down.
TTTATGCATACGAGTGTAAAAAGCGTATTTTTATATAACGTATGTGCGCTTGGGCAGGTAAAAAACGACAAAAAACGGGTTTTCCCGTTTTTTTCATCAAAATATATCGATTTAATTTTATCGTTTGAAAAATATCGATAGGAATTTTTGAATATACTATTATTACAAGAAGGAGCGTAGTGATGAAAGAATTTGAAAAGGGTATCTCCAAAGCGACGATCGAACGGTTGCCATTGTACTTGCATTATTTACAAGAAGAAAACTCAAAAGGCGCGCAATATATTTCGTCGAGTGTGATTGCGCAAAATATCGCCGTTTCATCCGTGTTGGTGCGCAAAGATTTGGCGTTTGTTGCCTCCGAGCCCGGTCGGCCGCGTTTGGGATTTTTAATCAGTAGGTTGATTGTGGATATTGAAAAATTCTTGGGCTACGATACCATTTCCGACGCGATTGTGGTTGGCGCAGGCGGCTTGGGCAGGGCGTTCCTTGGGTATGAAGGCTTTAAACATAACGGCTTAAACGTAATGGCTGCCTTTGATATCGATCGCGCGCTTGTGGGCAGCGAGGTGGCAGGAAAAACCATTTTGCATTTGGACGATTTGGAGGAATTTGTACGGGAAAATAAAATTCTGCTCGGGATCGTTACCGTACCCAAATCGGTGGCGCAAGAGGTAGTAGATAGACTTGTAAAAGCAGGCGTTCGCGCTATTTGGAATTTTGCGCCCGCGCCCGTGCGCGTCCCCAAAGATATCGTGCTCAAAACGGAAGATTTGGCGGCGTCGCTTGCCGTGCTTGCGGGGAAATTATATAAAAGAACGGAGCAGTAATCGAACCGATTTTTGCGCTTGAAAAGATAAAAAATTGTAGATAAAATACGAAAAAGGGCGGGGCAGGTATGGAACGAACGAATTTTAAGCAATATTTTCACGAAAGAATACGAGGCAAGGCGTTTGTCGTGATTTTGATAATTTACGCGGCGTTTTTACTCTTTTCGGGGGTATATTTCTTTATCTTGTGGCAGGTGCGTAACGCGATTATGTCGTTGGCGTTTTTGGTTTTTATTCCCGCTATTTTTTTGGTGGAGTATTTTCTGCATTTGCGTTGCGGGAATATTTTTACGGCGGCGATTTTAGCGCTTGCAAGCGGTAGTATTTTAGGTACTTGTTACGACGTATACACCGCGTTTGATTTGTTTGATATCATTTTGCACGGACTTGCGGGCGTGTTGTTTGCCTGTCTTGGGTTTACGCTTGCGGAAAAGTTTTTCGGTGCGGCGAACGATAAAAAACGCTTTTTCGGTTGTTTGCTTTTTGCCATTTCGTTCAGTTTGGCGATCGCCGTGCTTTGGGAGATTTTCGAATATACGTGTACCGTATTGTTGGGCTTTGATATGATGGAAGACAGCATTGTGCGCAATATTCAATCGTACTTGCTTGCCGGCTCGCATAACGAAGTGGTTACTTTGGACGGGATTACGAAAACCATCGTATATTACGGCAACGGCAAAATGTTCGTGATAGACGGGTATCTCGATTTGGGCTTGATAGATACGTTGGGGGATATGATTATTTGCACCGTCGGTGCAGCCGTGTTTGGCGGTGTGGCGACGTGGAGTTATTTCAAAGCGCCGAAAATCAATAAAGCGTTGATTCCCAAAGCGTTATAAGACGTTTTTTTGAAAATTTTATAAAAGCGAAAGGCAGGGAAAATTCTTGCAAATTTCGCGTGGGTGTGTTATACTAAACGTATGATGAAATTGGACGATTTTTCTAACAAACGATTGTGTGTGGCGATTAGCGGTGGAATGGATTCGACCGCGCTTTTGCACTATTTGAAAAGTCGTCAAGTCGAGTGCGGGTACGTACTTTCCGCCGTGCATTGCGAGCATGGGATTCGCGGAGAGGAAAGTTTGGAAGATCAGCGGTTTGTGCAGTCGATTTGTAAGGAATGGGGGGTGCCGTTGCGAGTGTTTTCTGCCGATTGCAAAGCGTTAGCGGCGAAGAACAAGCAGAGTTTGGAAACGGCGGCGCGGGAGTTTCGGCGCGCGTGTTTTGACAGCGTTATTGCCGACGGACAAGCCGATTATATCGTGACGGCGCATCATCTTTTAGACGAGGCGGAAACGGTTTTGTTCCGTTTGGCGCGCGGGACGTCGCTGTCGGGTGTTGCAGGTATGCGCGAAGTAGATGGATATTTATTGCGGCCGTTTTTGCATTGGACGAAGGAAGAGGTTTTGGCGTATGCAACGCAAAATAGACTTACCTATCGGCAAGATAGCACGAACTTGGTTGCGGACGCGACGCGCAATAAACTGCGGTTACAGGTATTGCCCGTTTTAGAACAAGCCGTGCCCGGTGCGAGTGCGCATTTGGCGCAGTTTGCCGATCTTGCTAAAGAAGACGACGCGCTGCTCAGCGAATACGCGCAAGCGTTGATTACGGTATGCGAAGAAAAAATTTGCGTGGCGTTTTGCGAAAAAAAACCGCTGTTTCGTCGGGCGTGCTTGACTGCTTTGAAAACGTTGGGAGTTACGCGCGATTATACGCAAGCGCATTTGGACGCGGCGTTTGATTTGCAAAAAAGTGAAAAAGGCTCGCACGTTGATTTCCCTTGCAAAGTCGTGGGAGAAAGAGCGCAAAATTGCGTGGCGTTTTATCTAAAAAAAGAAGAAAAAAAGTTTATCCCACCTGCGCAAGCGCCGTTCACAAAAAACGGGTTTGACGGGGGCAGGTATGCGGTGAGTGTAGAAACTGCGCCGCCTGGCACCGAGCAAAGCGAGTGGAAAACACTCCGCGTGGACGAGGACAAACTCCCCAAAAACGCGGTGTTTCGCTTTCGACGAGAGGGGGATTTTATTCACTCGTTCGGCGGTAAAAAGACGTTAAAAAAATTTTTAAACGAGAAAAAAATCGACGTACAAGCGCGCGCGGCGTTGCCGTTGGTGGCGGACGCGGAAAGCGGAGAGGTGTATATCGTTTGCGGGGTGGAAATTTCGCGAGCGGTGAAAGTAGACGACGCTTCGCAAAGCGTATTGTATATAGCAACCAAAGACAAAGGAGAAGAAAAATGATACAACAACATCCCGACGTGGAAAAAGTGATGATTACCCAGCGCCAAATTGCTCGCAGAGTAAAGGAAATGGCAAAACAACTGGATAAACTTTATGAAGGCAGAAAGCCGGTTGTCGTTTGTATTTTGAAAGGGAGCTCCATCTTTTTTGCCGATTTAATTCGTAATATGAAGACCAAGCTCACCATCGATTTTATGTCCGTTTCTTCGTACGGCAGCGGTACGACGTCGTCGGGAAACGTGGTGGTAAAACAAGATTTGTCAACCGATATAAAGGGACGCGACGTGTTGATCGTGGAAGATATTATCGACTCGGGAAATACGTTATATAACTTGAAAAAAATACTCAACGAACGGTTGCCTGCGAGTGTGAATATCGTCACGCTTTTGGATAAGCCCGATCGCCGTGAAGTACCCATGGAGCCGGAATATACCTGCTTTGTGATTGAGGACGAGTTTGTCATCGGGTACGGGTTAGACTATGCGGAAGCGTATCGAAACTTGCCGTACGTGGGCGTGTTAAAACGTTCGGTTTACGAAAAATAAAACAAACAGCGCAAATAAAAACGGGAGCGGTTAGCCGTTCCCGTTTTTGCGTACTCGAATATATACCTTGCCGCGTTCTAAATTTTGTCGGTGTATTTTTGCCATTTGCGACACGCTTACTACTTGATATCCCCGCGCTTTTAAATCGGGTAAAAGTCGTTTCAACGCGTACACGGTATCCTCGTATCCGTCGTGCATAAGTACGATTGCACCGTTGAAAAGATGGTCGATGATTGTATCGTATATATGGTTTTCGTTTATTTGCGTCCAATCTAACGTGTCGATGGTCCAACTGATGATAGGCGTATGCACGACCGCGCGCAAGTTTTCGTTGACGTTGCCAAACGGAGCACGAAACAGATGCGTAGCCTTACCGTCAACGGTACGTAAAAGTTTGTCTGTGCGCATAATTTCTGATTGCAGTTGTTCGTTGGTTAAAACGGTAAGATCGGTATGCGAGTAGCTATGATTCCCCATTTCGAACCCGATCAAATGCGCGGCTTTGAGCAGTTGCATTCCGTTGGCGGTGATTCTGTGTCCGTTACAAAAGACGGTGGCGGTTGCGGGGCAATCGGGATTACTCTCGTTAAAGGCGGCAAAGACGGATACGATGCTTTCCAACGTTTTTGCGGGTGCGTCGTCGAAGGTGAAAGCAATTAATTTGCGCGTGGAATCAACGTTGTCGATACAAACGTTTGAAACGTCCCAAATAAGATTTTGCTCGTAAGTGTGCCGTTCGTTTTTTTGTTGGAGAGGGGGTGTGGAGGCGCTACTTTTGTCCAAAACAGGCGGCGAGCAAGTGACGTTTGTGCAACCGAGGTGGAGCGTAGTTAGCAATAGGCAAATGCAAGCGGAAATCAATTTTTTTACCGTAAACATACCAAAAGTATGCTAAAAAAGCGGCCATTTTATCCTTTTTTTGCGGTTTTCTGAAAAAAACGTGTTTTTGTGTTGACAATGTGAAAGGGGTGTGATATAATCTATTTGTGCGCGTTTTTTGCGTCGCACGCGATATGGGAGAAAAAAAATTATCGGGGGAAACATGCAACAAAGAAACGACTCGGTTGAAAAACATATTTTAGAAGTTTGTAAACGGTTTAATATTGCAGGCGAATACGTTAGATATGAAACGGTGCAAGGCGGACACATCAACGACACGTATAAAGTATATTTTTATCGTGGCGGCGAATTAAAAGATTATATCGTGCAAAAGGTAAATACATACGTATTCCAAGATCCTGTGGCAGTAATGGATAACATTTCTTCCGTCACGGAATATATCCGCGCGAAGATTAAAGCGACGGGCGTTACGGCAAAGCGTAGTGTATTGCACTATTCGAAAACGTCGGCGGACGCGTACTATACCGTTCTTGCGGACGGCGGGTTTTGGCGTTGCTGTCGGTATATTGACGACTCCGTTTCCTTCACGCAAACGGACGATTTGAAGTTGATAGAAGAATCGGGTAAGGCGTTTGGTAAATTCCAAATTTATTTAAGCGATTATCCCGTTAAGGACTTGCACGAGGTAATTCCCAACTTCCATAACACGATCAGTCGCTACGACACGCTGCGTGTGGCAATGCAAGAAAACGCCGCAGGGCGTTTGGACGAAGTGCGCGACGTGGTGGACGGATACTTGGCTTTGGAAGAGCAAGCAACGGCGTTGTATCGCTTATGCGAGCAGGGCGTTTTGCCGCTCCGCGTGACGCATAACGATACGAAGATCAGCAACGTGCTTTTTGATGAAAAAACGTGCGATTATTTATCGGTAATCGATTTGGATACCGTTATGCCCGGGCTGGTTGCGTTTGATTTTGGCGACGCGATTCGCGTGGCGGCGTCTACGTGCGAAGAAGATGAAAAAGATTTAAGTAAAGTTGCCCTGGATTTGCATAAATACGAGGCGTTTACGCGTGGGTTTGTACAAGCTCTCGGCGACGCGATGACAAGTGACGAGCAACGCACGCTATCGCTGGGGGCACTTGCAATGACGGCGGAATGCGGCGTGCGGTTTTTGACCGATTATTTAAATGGGGATCATTATTTCCGTATTCATTATCCCGATCAAAATTTGGCGCGGGCGAAGTGCCATTTGACGTTGGCGCGCGATATGGTCGAAAAAGCGGCGCAAATGCAAGCGATTGTGGAAAAATATATTCAAAAGTAAAGAGTATAAGCAAAATCAAAATCGGCGGATGCAAGTCCGCCGATTTTATCGTTTATTCATTTTAAAAAGCGCCATCAAAAATACGCCGAAATTGCCGCCTATAAGTATTCCAATGCCTAAACCTAACCAAAACATAGCCGTTTCTCCTTGAAAAAAGTATTGACGGGGGTAGATTATAATATACGCAAAAGCGGCGAAAAAAGTGCGGAACTTTTTTAACGGACGGTTCGTATAATGGAGAAGGGAGGTGGGTATGCGCGTTTGTTTTGTGAGCGAGGGAGCGCCGTCTGCGGAGATGCAGGCGTTGGAACAGGCGGATTTATACGTGTTCGGCGCGTTGAATACGGAAGTGAGTTACGAACGGGAATTAAAAGGCGAAACTCGGTTTTTCGAGGACGTAGCGCGACTGTCTAAACGGGAAAGGGGAAGTCGGAGGCCAA
>JAZSMB010000088.1:0-10184 GCA_045535685.1 Candidatus Scatosoma sp. | reverse complement strand
ATCTCATCAAGGTCAAAGCACGCGATTTATTGCCATTTGCTTGGCAACCCGTGCTTTGTTAAGGAAATAAGGAGTAAAAATATGGCAACTGCAATTGTTTGTTGGATTATAGGCGGAATTTGTATTATGCTGGGTATTTCCAACTATAAAGGGAATATTTCCTCGTTGCACGCGTATCATCGGTCTCGCGTAGCGGAAGAAGATAAAATTCCGATGGGGAAAAAAGTAGGCGTAGGCACAATCATTTGCGGCGGCGCGATTGCCGCAAACGGCGTATTTTCCGTTATCACGCATTTTACCGAAAAGGAAATTTTTACTACGGTTGGCGTTATCGTCATGCTCATTGGATTGGCGGTAGGGTTGGTCCTCGCGTTATATGCGATTATCAAATATAACAAAGGACTGTTTTAATATTTTTTTCTTGAAAGGAGTAAAAAATGAAACTGTTTTTACAAGCAATTGCTAAATTTTTACTCGGCGTGATTTTGGTAGGCGTATGCATTTTCCTGCCCGCAGGCACTTTTGACTTTTGGCAGGGCTGGCTTTTGATGGGGATTTTGTTTATTCCTATGTTTGTCGCAGGGCTTGTTATGCTCGTTAAAAATCCCACGCTGTTAAAGGAACGGTTGGACGCGAAAGAAACCGAAAAACAGCAAAATGTGGTGGTCAAATTAAGCGGACTTATGTTCATCGCAGGCTTTGTCGTGGCAGGGCTCGACTACCGTTTTTCGTGGTTCACTTTACCCATGGGTGTGTCGATTGGCGCGGCAATCGCCTTTATATTTGCGTATGTTTTGTACGCGGAAGTGCTTAGAGAAAACACCTATTTAAGCCGCACCATCAAAGTGCAAGAAAACCAAAAAGTAGTAGATACGGGCTTGTACGGCATAGTGCGCCACCCCATGTATAGTGCGACGCTCATTTTATTCTTGTCGATGCCGCTTGTTCTGGGTTCGCTGTTTGCGTTTTTGGTGTTTTTGGCGTACCCGTTCATTATCGTAAAACGCATCAAAAACGAAGAGCAAGTGCTTGCAAAACAGCTTGTCGGCTACACAGAATATATGCAAAAAGTAAAATACCGCCTGATCCCGTTTATCTGGTAAAAGGCGGCAAAACGAATGATCAATCGGCATACAATTTGCCGATTTATTTTTTGATACGGCTTGAACGCTTTTCGTGCGCGGTTAAAAAACTCGCGGCAGCGTTTTGGCGGGGGGAGTTTGGTTCTACTTTTTCCGTGGTTTGTTGGGTAAAGTCCGCTTTTTCGCCGTTTGCTCCGTCGGCATCGGTAGGCGGAGTTTCTTCGCTATTTTGCGGTTGTCCGTTAAGTAAAGATTGTAAAAACGGCAGTAAACCGAACGGTTCCATAAAAAAATACTCCTTTTGCAAAAAAATCGTAGAAAAAACAAGAAAAACAGGGCGTTTTTGTTTGCTTTGATTTGCGTTTTGATATATAATAGAATATGCGTTAATATCGTCGGTCATTCCAACCAAAAGTACGAAAAAAACGCAACCGTACCTATAAGGTACTTAAGTTAGCTTTTTAAGCAACGGAGGCATATATGAAGAGTAAAATTAAAAAAATACTCGCACTTGCTTTGGCGACGGTGAGCGTTGGCTCGATCGTGGCAATGTCGGGTTGTTCCAAGACGGCGTATAAAGGCGATCCCATCGACGATTACGTGCCGGTAACAGAAGACGTGTATTCCAACGGCGGTTTTGCCGTTCAAGAAGGCGATTTCGTGTATTTTATCAACGGCGCGGAAGATTATACCGTAGCCAACGAATACGGCGAAGTGGTAAAAGGCGCTTTGATGCGTATTTCCATTCAAGATTTGTCGGCAGGCAACTACGATAACGTAAAAACCATCGTACCGTCTTTGTTCGCGGCACAAAACTTCGGCGCAGGTATCTATATTTTCGACGGATACGTTTACTACGCAACGCCCACGACGGACAAGAACATCACGACGGGTGAAGCGGAAAGCGACTGGATCGACTTCAAGCGCGCGAAATTAGACGGCAGCGAAGGCCCGATGAGCGATTTCTATTTCCGTTTATCCAACAACGCGTCGAATTATCGTTTTGTAAAAGAAGGCGAAGTAGTGTATTGCTTGTACGAAGAAGACGGCGCGCTCAAATCGTACGACACGGTTGACAAAGAATCGCGCACGCTCGTAGAAGGCGCAGAAACGTTCTATTACGATACGAAAGACGCAACCAACCCCAACGTGTATTATACGATGGGCGTAACGATGGATATCGACAGCGATAACTCCAGAACGTTGAGTTACAACCAACTCTACAGCGTAAACGCCGCTGCGAGAGTGGAAGAAACCAAAACGGAAAACGGTAAAGTTTCGTACACGGTTAAGGGTGGTAAAACGTACTCGTTTAGCGAACAATTCTTAAAGGAAAAGAATAAAGAAGCGAAAGACGCGAAACAAGACGAACCGTACGATTTTAGCGATTATTCGACCTTCCCTTACGTAAATCTCGGTACGCTCGTATTCGACGGTATCGGCTCGAATGCGGTTAGCCATACGCAATACAACGAAACGATTGACGACAACAACAAACCCGCCGCTCCCGACGGATATACCTATTCGGTAGTGTCGTACAACGATTACGGTTTGTATTTCACGAGAAAGGAAGCAGGCGGCAACACGTCGTCGGATATCCAAACGCCGCTTTTGTATTTGGCGGACGCGGATAAAAACGCAAGCGACTGGAAAGCGATTAGCGGTAACGCATCGTCCGATATCGACGTAGTGAATGCGGATTCTTCTTTGTTGAGCGGCGCACTCTTCACCAAAGACGGCGACAAACACGTTTACTACTATTTCAACGGTAGCGTGCTTTACAAGGGCGGCGACGATTATCAAACGCCCATTGCAATGACGCACAACGTAAGCGACGGTACGCTTTGGACGGTAGAAAACAATTATCTTTATTATTATCAAGCTTGGAGCGACGGCGCAGGCAACGGCAATATGCTCTCGAGAATCAAAGTAGACGGGACGGCGCTCGATTACACCATCGCGGCTACTTTGGATAAAGCGAACGTTGAGTACGAACCCGTGACGGTTGCAGGCGTTCAATGGAACTCTTCTTGGTATAAACCCGAATTGTTCGACGGTGTAGTGCTTTACTCCAACGAACAAGCAATCGGCTCGGTTTCGTATAACTATATCAGCGCGGCGAAATTGCCTGCAACGCAAGCGGATTTAGTTGCAAGCAACGAAAAATACGAAGAAGTGACCAAATATATCGCAGACTACGAAGATAAAGACGTGGCAAACGCGATGAACTATTACTTCCAAACGGGCAAACGCGACCTCTTTGACGAAAAAGTTTCGCTTTATGAAGAATATCAAGTAGAAGAATTTGAAGCGTTCGTTGCGGAAATGGAAGGTGCTGACAAGAAATACGAATTCCAAAGTGAATTCTTTGCAATGGTAGGTAAAGTAAACGAAGCCGACCAAGAAGCGATTAATACCGCTTGGGAAAAGAGCTTGTTGCAAGATACGAACACCGACGATGAAAAAGGCTTAGAAACCTGGGCGATTATTTTGATCGTGGTAGGTAGCGTGCTTGTCGTAGCAGGCGGCGTAGTGGCAGGGCTTTTGGTACTGCGCAAAAAGAAACTGGCAAAAGAGAAAGCGGACGCAACCGTCAACGCGTACAAACGCGCGATGATTGATACGACGGACGATAAGACCATCGACGTTTATGCGGACGATAGCACGGAAGAAACCGCGCAAGAATCGGAAAATCAAGACGAATAATATACGAAAGATACCACTTTGAAAGATAAGTGGTATCTTTTTTTGTAAAAAGCGAAAAAAACTTAAAAAAAGGGCGCAAAAACAGTTTACAAAATTACTAAATCTTAATATAATATAGCAAAATATATATGAAAGGCGCAAAACGCCAAACGAGGGAAAAGAATTTATATGGCAAGATACGTATTATGCCCCAGATGCGAGTTGAACTTTATCGACGCGGACGAAGCGGAATATTGCGAAGTTTGTATCAAAGAATTAAACGGTCAAAAAACCTTTACCGACGATTTCGAAGCAGAAGAAGCGGTAGAAGAAACGGAACTTTGCCCCATTTGCGGTGAAAACTATATGCAATACGGCGAAAAGATGTGCAAAAACTGTAAAAAGAAAGCGGCGTATGAAGACGACACGCACGAAGAAGACGAGGACACCGAAGACGCGTCGTGGAGAAGTTATTTAGACGACGAAGAGGACGATTTGGATTTGGGTATTCCCGATTCGGAATTCGACGAAGAGGAAGAAATCGAAGAAGAGGAAGAAACGACGACGGAAGAAGACGACTTTGAATACGTTTCCGCAGACGATTATTACGACTTCGACGACGATGACGACGATGACGACGATGACGACGACGATTTCGACGATGATGACGCGCCTACCCCCAAAAGTGGCGCGAAAAAGCGTAAAAGAAAAGACGACGATTTTTAATAAGAAAGGATAAGCAAAAGGGTTTTGGCTTTCGCCAAAACCCTTTCTTTTATAAATCGTCCGCGTCTTGAACGGGGACTTCTTTTTTGTTTTTCGGTTTACCCGTATAACTGCCGTTTACGTCTGTATTCGACGGCCCGACAAACACGTCTAAAGCGCGTTTGGTGGGGGCAGGTATGCGTTGAAACTGTTTATTAGTCGTTGTTGCCGCCATATTTATAGCTATGGTTTTCGCTATTCGAGCAGTCTTTGTTGCCGCAGTTTTTGCTACCGCAGTTCTTTGCTTTTTGGTTTTTGGTTTGACCGTTGTTTTGTTTGTTTTTCATTTTCTTTCTCCTTATATTTAAAAAAATTGAAAAGGCGTTTCCTTTTTTCGTTTTCTTATTCTCTCACGCCTTCAAACGGCAAATGCAAATCCACGTATCCTTGTTCTGCTTTACAAAGCGGACACGTTTTCCACGCTTTCGTGCCTACGTGCATATATCCGCATTCGCTACACACCCAAAGCATCGGGTGTTCGCATTCGTATAACGTTCCGTTTTTCACGCTTTCGCACAAATATTGGAATACGATTTTGTGGTGCTTTTCAACGTCCGCGATCATTGCAAATAACGATGCAACGTCTTGAAAGCCTTCTTTCTTCGCCACTTCTGCAAAGCTGGGATAAATCTCTTCCGATTCACTCATCTCGTCCATCGCGGCAAAACGTAACCCTTCCGCAAGCGTACCTGCATGGAAAGGATAATCCGCGTCAAACAAAATATTATCCCTGCTGCCCGCATATTGCAAAATTTTATTAAAAAACTGCGTAGCGTGCACCGTTTCATTTTTCGCAATGGTGCGTACCGCGTCCGCAAGTGTTTTCAACTTTTCCTGCATAGCGAGTTTGGCAATCATTTGATAGCGCATACCCGCTTGGCATTCGCCTGCAAATGCGCGGGCGAGGTTTTTATAAGTTTCCGTGTTTTCAAATTGCATATAGTTCCTCCTAAAACGTCCAAAATCGACGCCTTTCCTTTTTCAGTATGTCCGCTTTTTTGTCTTTCATACCCACTCGCTTTTGGAAAAGAGCGGTAAAACGCTTGCCAAAACACCGCAAAAAGAGTACAATATACGTAGCTATAAAAAAGCGATAACGAGGTGAGTGGAAATGTTCAATATCGTGCTTGTAGAGCCGGAAATTCCTCAAAATGCAGGCAATATCGCGCGTACGTGCGCGGCGACGGGTACGCGGTTACATATGATAAGACCGCTGGGTTTTGAGGTAAGCGACAAATATTTAAAACGCGCGGGCTTGGATTATTGGAATTTGGTGGAAATCTTCTATTACGACAGTTTTACCGAATTTTTGGAGAAAAATCCCGCGGGGACAAAGTACTTTTTTACCACCAAAGCGCAGCATAGGCATAGCGACGTAGCCTTTCAAGACGGCGACTTTTTGGTGTTTGGCAAGGAAACGCGCGGGCTTCCCGAAGAGCTTTTGCTGGAAAATAAGCAAACGTGCCTGCGTATTCCTATGTTCGAAAAGGCGCGCTCGCTCAATTTAAGCAACTCGGTGGCGATTGCGCTGTACGAGGCACTCCGCCAAACGGATTATCAAGGACTTTTGGAAACGGGCGAATTGCACCACCATAGCTGGAGTGAAAAAGCGTAAATTTTATTACAGTAGACGTATAATTTCATAAAATACAGGCAATAACTTCCGTGTGAGCAAACACGGAGGTTATTTTTTATGAAAAAACGTTGCATAATTTTTTTCTTGTCTATCATAATAAGTGTAATGGCATGCGGAGTTTTCGTCGGTTGTCAAGGCGCATACGCTTTGCCGCGCAAAAGCCAAACGGAGTATTTGCGCATTCATATCCGCGCAGACTCCAACGAGCGCGACGCGCAAGAAGTGAAGTACGCCGTTCGCGACGAAATCGTGGCGTATTTAACGCCGCAAGTAGCACGCTATCAAACGCAAGCGGAGGCTTTGCAAGGGATTGCCGCGCGGCTTGGCGAAGTGGAACGCGTAGCGTGCGCTACGCTTGCGCGACACGGCTATAACTACAAAGCGCGCGCTTTCGTCAAGCGCGAACAATTCCCCACCCGCGTTTACGAAGGAGTTACTTTGCCCGCCGGCGAGTACGACGCACTCATCATTGAGCTTGGAAAAGGACAGGGGGATAACTGGTGGTGTGTGGTATATCCGCCTTTATGTTTTGTTGCGCCGAGCGGCGGGAACGTTATTTATAAGAGTAAAATTTTAGAAATCATCCATCGTTGGAAAAACAGTTAAAAAAGTAAAATCAAAGGGGCAGGTATGCGTTGAAATGCGTTTTGATGGGTACATACAGGAGGGAAAAGTATGAAAAAATCAATCAAAAAAGCGATTTTAAGCGCGGCGATTGCAGGCGCGTTTACGTTGCCCGTCGCCGTTACTGCGGCTGTGCGCTCGGTGCATAATCAAGACACCATTTGCGTGCAAAACGAGCAAGCGATTGTAACGGCTGCGGTTTTGCGACAAGGCGCGAAAGGCGGCGAAGTAAAAGAAGTGCAACGCCGCTTAAAACAATGGGGATATTATCAAGGAAGCGTGGACGGCGTGTTTGGTGCAGGTACGCGCGCTGCCGTAATCGCATTCCAAAAAAAGAACGGTTTGAAAGCGGACGGCGTGGTGGGTAAAGCCACTTATCAGGCGCTGGGAATGAACGACTCGTACCAAGTGTTAAATAGTTCGACGACGCAAACGGGCGGTATGAACGGATTTTCCAGCTCGGAAGTGTATTTGCTTGCGCGGACGATTTACGCAGAGGGCAGAGGGGAGCCGTACGTGGGACAAGTGGCAATCGGCGCGGTCGTATTAAACCGTGTGAGAAATCCGCAATTCCCTAACACCATATCGGGCGTAGTGTATCAAAAACACGCGTTCACGGCGGTGTCGGACGGGCAAATCAACTTAACGCCCAACGAAACGGCGATGAAAGCGGCGCGCGACGCCATCAACGGTTGGGATCCTTCGGGCGGTGCAATTTATTATTATAACCCCGCCGTAGCAACGAGTTCGTGGATTTTTAGCCGTCCGACGGTTACCGTCATCGGCAAACACGTTTTCGCGGTATAATACGGAAAGTATTCGGTTAGGTAGATAGGAGGGAATATGAAAGAAAAGAAAACGAAAATCGCCACCAACACGTCTTCGGGCGCGGAAAAAGTAGAAGTGGTGGAAAAACAAATTAAAAACAAAGCAGACGGCGCGGCGAAACGTACGGCGCAGCACGCGAAAGAAGTAGCGCAAAAAGCCAAAGCGGAAAGCGAAAAAGCGGAGGCGCGGGTAGAAAAAGCGCTGAAAAAGCAAGAAGAAAAGGCGCGCAGAAAAGCGGAAAGAGAACAGCAAAGACGCGAACGCGAACAGCGCGAAGAAGAACTCCGCCGCGAACGTGCGCACGCAAGAGCGAATAAATTGCAAGCGCGCTCGAAAGAGCAACAACGCAGAAAAGAAGAACGCGAAGAAAAAAGAAAACGCGCGGCTGAGCGCCGTAAGGAAAACGGTCGTAAACGCGAAAACAACAGCGGTTGGATTGCCGCCGTGGTATCGCTTGGCGCGGTTACACTCGGTTTAACGACGGCGGTTGCACTTGGCGCGATGGAAATGAAAAAAATGAAAGACGGGGCAAACGCGGCTTATCGGAGTACCACGTACGAGCTGGTCGGTATCATGGGGCACGTGGACGATGATTTGGATAGAGTACGCATCGCGGCAACGCCTCAGCAACAAGACCGTATTTTAACCGATTTGTTGGTGCAAACGCGTATGGCGGAGTTGGATCTCGAAAAATTACCGCTCTCGCCCGAAACGAACAGAAACGTGACCAAATTCATCAACGACGTAGGGGACGCTTGCGAGCGGATGCTTGCCAAACTTCGCAACGGCGAACAATTAAGCGAGCGAGACGTGGCGCTTTTGCAACGTTTTTACGAAATTAACCATACCATGCGCGAGAAAGTGGAAACGTTCGCCGATCATTTAAGCGACGAGGAAATTGCTGCTTTCTTGAAAAAGGGCAAAGGTATGATTGCCGATACGATGCAGGAGCTTGAAAAACTTACCATGCCCGAAAACGGTAACGTGATGGATAAAATGCGCGAAACGGGCGAAAAAATTAAAGAGAAAATGGACGAAGCCGGCGATAAAATAAAAGAAAAAATGGATGAAATCGGCGATAAAGTTCAAGGAAAGATGGACGAGGCGAAAGAGAAAATGGACGGGGCAGGTATGGAACGAAATAAAAAAATGCCTACTTCCGAAAACCGTAGAGAACCGAAAATCGACACCGCTCAAGCGGAAAAACTTTGCCATCAATATTTTGCCGATTATTCCATTCAAGAATTCGATTGTATAGGCGAAACGGTCTGCAAAGACTTTACGGCGTATAACGTGCAAGGGCACGACGATAAGGGCACGCTATTGTTTGCGGAAATCGATAATCAAACGGGCGCGTTAATCCGATTCGATTACTTTGAAGATTGTAACCAAGAAACGTTCGATTTGCAAAACGCACAAACGATTGCGCAACAATTCTTGCAAAAACTCGGTTATGAAAATATGTCGGCGATGCGTTTTAGAGAAAACGGCACGGATAACGATTTTACGTTCGTTTATACCGTAGACGACGTGGCGTTCTATCCCGATACCGTGCGCGTGAAAGTTTGTCGTACGCGTGGCGTAGTGACGGCGTTCGACGCAAGCAAATATATCCAAAACCATCAACAGCGCACCGTTCCTACGACCAAAATCAGCCAAAAAACCGCGCAGGAAAAACTCCACGAAGGGGTGGAAGTGCTCTCTTCGCGCTTAGCGGTAGTAAAAACGTTGCGCGGCGAACGTACCGCATACGAATTTTTGTGTAGCTACGGCGAGCAAAAATATCTCATCTACACCGACGCGAACACGGGCGCGGAAATCTCGATTGTCAACTTGAAAAACGTCAACTAATCGCTTATTATCCGCGTAAAGACGGGGTTGCTATTTTAAAGCAACCCCGTCTTTTTTACTCTATTCGTATTTTTTTGTAAAAAACTCTTGACGAATCAAAAATCTCATGCTATAATATAATCAATATTCAATCTCAATAAGCAAAAAGGAGGAGTGGAAAATGCAAGAGCGGCAAACAAAGCAAAAGCAGGTCATATACGACGCGTTAAAAACGCTCAATCATCCGACGGCGACAGAAGTGTATGCGTGGGTACACGAACGGTATCCGACCGTTTCACGCGCGACGGTTTTCCGCGTACTCGGCGGTTTTGCAACGAGTGGGCGGGCATTAGAATTACGGCTTGCAGGAAATGAAGTGCGGTACGATTATCAAACGTTTGCGCATTGTCACGCGCGGTGCTTATGTTGCGGCAAGGTAGCGGACGTGGACGTGGCGGGATTAAGCGAAGCGGGTTTGCAAGCGAAGGCGCACGACGGTTTTTGTTTGGATGGATACACGATTGAGTTTTACGGCAAATGCGCGGAGTGCGGGAAAACGCAGTTAACGGTATAATCGAAGTTTTTTTCGTGATTGCGTAAAAGGCGCATAAAAAGCGTTGACAAAGAAAAGGAAAAAGGATATAATAAAAACGCTGAAGAAAAATCAGCGTATACGCAGGTGTCGCCTAGCGGTATGGCGGCAGCTTCCCAAGCTGTTCCCGGCGAGTTCGACT
>JAZSMB010000103.1:0-7333 GCA_045535685.1 Candidatus Scatosoma sp. | reverse complement strand
TGCCATCGAGCCGTTTGCAAAAGGCAAAGTAGAGCTTATCAAATTCCGTTTGAGAAAGGATAGTCCGCTCATCGGTATGACGGTAAAGGACATGGCGATTAAATACCGTCCCAACTTGCTTGTTTGTACCATCGAACGCGGGGAAGATGCGTTTATCGCTAACGGCGATTTCCGTTTTGAAGAACGCGACGTTATTTCCATCGTGTCCGCACCCAAAAACGCGAGAGAATTTTTCGTAAAAATCAAACACAACGAAAACCCCGTCAAAAACGCGCTGATCGTAGGCGGCGGCGTTATTACGCACTATCTTTGCGGACTTTTAGAGCGTAGCGGAATTCATTTGACGATTGTGGAAAAAGACTTAAAACGCTGCGAAGAACTTAGTGGTTTATGGCCCAAATGCGCTATCATTCACGGCGACGGTTCGGATAGAGAACTTTTGATGGAAGAGGGCGTTTGTACGGCAGGCGCGTTCGTTGCGCTGGCAAACATTGACGAAGAAAATATCCTGCTTTCCATGTATGCAAAAAGCGTGGGCGCAAACAAGCTGATTACCAAAATTAATCGCATAGACTATGACCATGTATTAGATCAATTAAATTTAGACACCACGATTTGCCCGAAAAACTTAACGGCGGATATCATCGTCCGCTACGTACGCGCGATGCAAAATACGGTGGGCAGCAACGTGGAAACGATGTATAATATCATTCAAAATAAAGTGGAAGCGTCCGAGTTTATGGTCAAAGAAAACTCGCCGATTATCGGCATACCGCTGTATGAACTTAAATTAAAACCCGACGTCTTGGTGGCGTCGATTACGCGCGGAGGCGAGGTAATTATTCCACGCGGTCAAGATACGATTGAGGCGGGCGATGCGGTAGTGATCGTATCCAAGCAGCTTGGGTTACAAGAAATCACGCAGGTGTTGAGATAAGGAGTAGACAATGAATTATCGCATAATTTTACGCACGCTCGGTTTATTGCTGATATTTGAAGCGGCGTTTATGCTCGTCCCCACGATTACGGCACTTGTTTATCAAGAAACGCAAGGCTGGCATTTCGTTTTGGCAATGGCGATTTGCGCGCTGGTGGGTTTTTTGGGGCTGCGCGTCAAAGTAAAAAACCCGTCTATCTATTCGAAAGAAGGTTTCATGATCGTAGCTTTGAGCTGGATTGTGATGAGTTTATTCGGCGCGTTACCGTTTTGGACGTCGAAGAGTATTCCTTCGTATATCGACGCGCTGTTTGAAATGGTTTCGGGGTTTACTACGACGGGGTCGAGTATTTTAAACGGTGAACAGATTGAAAGCTTGTCCAAATGTATGCTGATGTGGCGGAGTTTTAGCCATTGGATCGGTGGTATGGGCGTAATCGTATTTATTATGGTCTTTATTCCGCTTAGCGGGGGTAGAAATATCCATTTAATAAAAGCAAAAAGTCCCAAACCGTCTGTTGGGAAACTTGTTCCCAAAGTACGTTCTACGGCGAGAATTTTATATTTGCTTTACGCCGCGTTAACGATCATAGAAATCGTTTTATTATCGTTCGACGCTCCTTTATTCGATTCGATTACAATTGCATTTTCTACGGCGGGTACGGGCGGTTTTGCCATTCGCGGGGACAGTTTACTTAGCTATTCTAATTACGTGCATATTATTGTGACGATTTTTATGTTGTTGTTTGCGGTAAACTTTTCATCCTACTTTTTCCTTCTTTGCAGACGGTTTAAGGAGGCGTTTAATAGCGAAGTAAAAGTCTTTTTCGCGATTGTTTTTGTTGCAATTATCGCAAGCACCTGTAGCGTATATTTTTCAGCGGAAAACACGATGACGATCTGGCAAACGTTAAAACACGTCGCGTTTAGCGTAGCATCGATTATATCTACGACTGGCTTTTGCACGGTAGATTTTGCACTTTGGCCGATTTTTGCAGGGGCAATATTGGTATTGTTGATGTTCATCGGTGCGTGCGCCGGTTCAACGGGCGGCGGAATCAAAGTGTCACGTGTAATTATATTGTATAAAGGTGCAACGCACGAAATGCGCCGTTGGTTGCATCCCAAGCAAATTAAAACCATCACTATGGACGGGAGAACGGTGGATGAAGAGGTGGTGCGTGGCGTCAACGCGTATATCGTAGCGTATTTACTCATTTTTATTACTTCCGTGTTATTGCTTTGTTTGGATTTTCAAGATCTTTTAACCAATTTTACGGCAATTGCTGCAACGTTGAATAACATCGGACCTGGACTTGGCGCAGTTGGACCGACGGGAAATTTTGCATTCTATTCAATCGGTTCGAAGCTGATACTTATTTTCAATATGCTCGCAGGAAGATTAGAAATTTTCCCGATGCTTTTATTGATTACACCGATAACGTGGCGAAAATAAAAAGAAAAGCCCAGTCGCTTGTAAAAACGACTGGGCTTTTTGTTATGCTTTAATCAGTTTATTCAATTTGTTTGCCGAAGCGATAACGACCAAATGATCATTATTTAACAGCACTTGGGTCGGATCGACGTCCACGGCAATTTTATCGTCTCTTCGCAAAGCGATTACGTTTAAGCCGAATTTTTTTCGCAGATTCAGTTCAATTAAGTTTTTGCCTACCCATTCTTCTTTGATTTGCAGTTCCACGATGGAAATATTATCGGCAAGTTCAACGGCGTCGATAAAATCGGACGAGAGTAAATTTTTCGCTAATCGCATGCCTGATTCCCGTTCGGGGAATACCACGCGGTCTGCACCGACCTTGCTTAAAATTTTCCCTTCCATTTCGCCTGCACATTTTGCAATTACGGTAGGTACGCCTGCTTCTTTGCACAGCATAATCGATAAAACGCTGGCTTCCAAATTGTTTGCCATTGCGATAATCACCACGTCGATATTTGCTACGCCGAGTTGCTTGATTACGTCAGGATCGGTGATGTCCGCACATTTGCAAAAGGGAATTTCCCCAACGACGGAATTGACGATGGTTTCGTCTACGTCTATTGCCAAAACGTCGGCGCCGCTTTCCGCAAGCGTTTGGGCAACTGCTTTTCCGTAACGACCTAAACCAAATACGGCGTACGATTTATGGATACTCATAATTTATACTCCTTTGATTAACCCACGCTGATATCTTCCGTGGGGTTTTTGATGTTATTTTCCTTTTCTTTTTTAGATGCAAACGCTACGACCAAAGTCAGCGGACCGATTCTGCCGGCGTACATCGTGAAGATGATAACCCATTTCCCAAATTCGTTGAGGAAGGGAGTTAAATTTCGTGAAAGCCCTACGGTAGCCGTTGCGCTGATACACTCGTACATAATATCCAAAACGGGTGCGTTTGTGACAGCGGCAAGCAACAGGGTAGAAGTGAATACGATCATGAACGCCATGCTTACGACCGCTACGGCTTTCTTGATAACCGTTTGCGAGAGTTTTCTTTGGAATAAAGTGGTTTCGTTTTTGTTTAAGATTGTAGAAAATGCGGTAGCAAGCAGAGCGATGATTGTCACCGTTTTAACACCGCCAGCCGTGCCGACGGGTGAGCCGCCGATGAACATCAGTAGCATACAAACAATTGCGCTTGCCGAGGTTAAATTTTCTTGAGCAATAGTCGCAAATCCTGCCGTTCGTGTCGTAATGGACTGAAAAAAACAAATTTGCAATTTATTCCAAAAACCGAGTGCTCCAATGGTAGCGGGGTTATTGTATTCGAAGACGAGCAGAAGCAACGCGCCGCCGACAATGAAACCGAGCGTAGCGGAAAGCACAATTTTGCTATGCAGCGTTAAATGCTTAAAACACTTCCATTTTTGTGTTTGAAAAGTTTTTATTACGCGTAAGACGTCCCACCAAACGATATACCCCAAACCGCCCAAAATAATCAAGCCACACGTGGTAAAATTGATGAGTGGATTTAGTGCGTAGTCGCAAAGACTGTTTTCCGCAACGATATCGATTCCCGCGTTGCAGAAGGCGGAAACGGAATTAAAAAAGGAAATCCAAATACCTTTGACGCCGAATTGCGGAATAAATACGGGCATATACAAAAGCGCGCCTATCCCTTCTATGATGAGCGTACCCGCCAACACTTTTTTAAGAAACCGTTTTAAATCGGACAAACTGTTCAAATTAAGTGCGTCTTGAATTAAATGACTGTCCTTGATACTTATTTTTCTATGCAACATCAACGCCAAGCCCGACGTGACCGTGATAATGCCTAATCCACCCATTTGAATGAGTAGTAAAATTACGACTTGCCCAAATGCGCTCCAAGTACTCACGGTGGTCAGGGTGACGAGACCCGTCACGCAGGTTGCGGACGTTGCGGTAAACAATGCGTCCACGTAGGCAACGGGCTTGCCGCTTTGCGTGCTGATAGGCAAGGCAAGCAAAACGCTCCCCGCTAAAATCGTAGCGAGAAAGCCCAACAAAATAATTTGTGTCGTAGACAGTTTGGAAATACGTTTTTTATACATACGTTCACTTAAAATAAATGATTTGTACCTTTATTATACCACTTAAATAAGCGTTAATCAAGGAAAAATAGGATAAAAATTATAAAAAGGACGCGTGGCGCATCCTTTTTTGCTTAAATTATCAGTAAAAGTTAATACGTTTTTTGTGCGTTGTCTTAGACGCTTTGATATCCAACGAGTTTTTTGATAAGCGTAACCAACTCGTCGATATCCGTTACGCAGTCGAGCTCCAGCCATTGTCTTACGATAGCGGCAACGCCGTTTGTATAAAACGCAAGGGTGTAAATTTTCTCGTTTTCCTGCGAAATAAATTGCGAGATGGCAGGATAGAAAATTTTATCGTACATTTGTTGATACGTCTTTCTCGCGTGAAATAATTGCGGTTTTTGATGGATTAACTTTAAAACGCGTTTGTTGTCTTTTACGAAATGCAAATACGGGATAAGCTGTTCGTCCGTAAGCAAAAAAGCGTCTTGTTTGGATTTGATTTCAAGCGGAGTTGTTACGCGAAACGAGCTAATAAATTGCTTATTCAAGTTTTCAATCGTTTCTTCCAACAACTCGTAAACGTTATCGTAATGCAGATAAAAAGTCGAACGGTTGACACCCGCCTTTTTGGTAACTTCCGTCACGGTAATAAACTCTATATCCTTCTTTTCAAGCAAAGCTAACAGCGCGTGGTTCATCAGCTCTGCCGTATAAAAATATTTACTTTGATTGCTGTTCATTTTTTGTCATCCTTAAATCGAAATTCGCCTTTCGTATCATCAAAATCGCACTCATAATGATAAAAATAGACACTACCGCGCACAAAATCGGTAAAATAATACTCCTTAAAAGCATATTTTCCTCGCCGAAAGTGACGAGCATGGTATTTGTGAGTGTGACCATCGAAACACTTGCGCAAATCAAGCTGATCAGCTTAACGCAAGCATAAACGTGGTCGTTTCTTTTTAAATATTTCACGCTATTAACGATAGCAACGGTAAGCGTAGAAAAGGTGTACGTTGCAAGCGCGATAACGGTAATTTCGTGGTGTTTTACGGGCGGATTGCCGTATAGTAAAATAAACATCATCGTGGAAACCGCCAAATTGACGATTAATAAGAACACCCCGCACGCGCGCATCGTTTTAATTTTAGAAAACAGCGTTTTTTGTGGGTTGATTTGCAAAAATACGAAGATACGCGCGATGGAAAGCAGTCCGTAATAAATCGACATCACGAAAAACCACTTGGAAGCGTATACGCGCGCCACTACAAATAAGAAAACCGCGTATAGAACGTTAAAAATAAACGACGCGCATAAAAATAGCTTTATTCGAAAATGCACGTCTTTTCTGGCGCGATAAAACAGTTGGGCGAGCATACGTCTGCTTACGATTCGTTGGAAATTTCGTTTGCAAGTTGAATAATATCGCTCGCGTACTTACTTTTGGATTTCTCCAAGATTTTTTTGTACAACGGATAGTTGACACTCGCACCCAAAATGCCCACGCAACCGATAATAATGCCGATTGCCATTGTTAACGGAGTGCCTGCCCCCAAAACGCCCATGGCAAGCGACATACCCGTTCCGAGCGTGAGTGCGGAAACAACGCCAAACGTATAGGTAAACACGTTGGCAGGGGTTTTCGCCTTTGCGTCTAATTTTTTAAGCGCTTTTACCTTTGACGTTTGCTTAGGTGCGTATTCGTTTGCGATTTGTTCTGCATAAATTTTGTCCGTATTCATTGTTTGTTCTCCTTAAAAAAGTATTTTTCTTGCTCAAGCATACGTTATTATAACAAAAGCGAAGACAAAATGCTACGACAAAAACGGACAAAAGTGTTTATTTATGAAAGGTGGTAAGCGGACGTATCATTCAACCCGTAATAAGTTTTATGTTTTTTATTGCGCTTTCAAGGGTTATCGTTATATTGATAAGATAACATAAATTTGTCATTTGCCGACTTTTTTATTATTTTAGCATATTTTTTTATAAAAGGCAATAAAACAAAAAATACTTTCAACGCATACATGGTGCGGCTATTTTGACAAAAAACCCTGCTAAAAAGCTGGGTTTTTGTTGTGCTGTAAGCAATTGAAATGTAAATTGAACCGCTTTAGTTTCTAAATAAATCCTTAAACTCTTTCACCAACTTTTGGTCGGCAACCGAGCCCGAAATTACACGAAAATCCTCTTTTTTAATTGCTGCTAATACTGCTATATCCTCTCCTGTAAACGGATTAAAAAAATCAACTAAAATAAATGCTTGTTCTTTCATTAAAGTTTCAACAACCACTCCGATATATCCTTTTTTCAATCCTTGTTCTGCATAATTATCATTTAACAAGATAATTGCGTCCATTGGCTCTACCAAAATATTATCTTTATACTTGTCCATAATTCTTCTCCTTAATTTTTAAATCCTGAAAAAGGTGTTGCGAGCTTAATTTCACCATTTTTCAATAAACTCCATCCCGTCTTAATTCGCACTGTTCCTTTTTGGGGCGTTTGCATAACTATTACGATCTCAATTCTAACTGTATAATCATTAGTTCCTTAAAAAACGTAATCCCCATTACAATATTTTTGTATTGCTTGTGAAATATAAAGCTGTTGTAAATATTTACTATCTTCTATCGTATATCCCAATCCTTCAAATATTGCCTTTTTTCCCTTATTGTTAATTTCATCAAAAACATACTTTGTAAATTTTTCAATATTACAAGTTGCTTTTGCTGTAATATTCGGTATCGGTTTTGCAATCTTGTTCAGTTGGCATTGGCAATTTGGATGCTGTGGATATTTCGGCATTTGCTTTGCGATAAAATAACAACCGTTAAACTTATCACAATCGTCCCGCCAATCGTTTGGTTG
>JAZSMB010000066.1:0-6268 GCA_045535685.1 Candidatus Scatosoma sp. | reverse complement strand
AAAAATCCACTTGGTCGGCAAACGGATGCTTAGTCGATGAACAAAGCAAATATTTAACGGCTTGCGTTTTTAACGAAACGCCCACGCCCACGCAGTATCCCTTAAATGCATCGCCCGCATAGACGCGTTTATCGATTAACTCACTCAATAGCATAAAAACCCCCTGAAAGATGACGGTAGGGAAAGAATATACCACGTTGCTAAGAGAAAAATGCCGTCTTTACAGTTTTTTTATCGAAAAAGGAAAAAAGTTGAAAATATCCGATAAAATCAGTTGCCAAAAGGCGTAAAGTTTGATAAAATAACGCTCGTAAAGTTTATATAAAACGACCATAATGGGGCGTCGCCAAGCGGTAAGGCAACTGACTCTGACTCAGTCATTCGGGTGTTCGAATCACTTCGCCCCAGCCAAGAAACCCGAGATACTATGCGGTATCTCGGGTTTCTTTGTTTAACGAATAAGCGAAGTGATTCGAGGGTAGGAGCCGTTTTGCGAGAGCAAAACGCTTTGCCAACGCGAGAAACTATATCAAAAATGCATAACGGCAAAGGACGACGTTGATAACGTCGGAGCGGGGCGCGCCGCTAAAGGCGCGAATCACTTCGCCCCAGCCACAAACAAGGACATACCAACGCGTATGTCCTTGTTTGTGCATGATTGGGGTTGGAGTGTGAGAACGCCCGACTTCGGGTGGTAGTATTTTGCAAAAATAGAAAAATTACACGCAAGATCAGAGCGTAATCATCGTAGAAACCACGAAAAAAAGTTAAATCCAACAACTTTATAATAATGCTCACTATTTACTACGCTATCCATCGTGTGATATAATAAACACGTAAAATGGACAAAAGCTATGTTTAGGATTACGTTACGTTGGGACAACCGATGTAGCGTAAAGATTTCCTCCTTTGAGCGTATTTTGCCTACCGCATTTCTTGCGTGCAGTTAAAAATAACTGAGTGCGGTAGGCAAGTATGCGTTCACGCGCGGGGAAAAAATATAGAAACAAAAATCAGGGACGCGTCCCTTTTGCGAACTGTGTTCGCAAAACAAATACTTAACCAGAAAATATCCGCGCAAGCGGAGAAGATAAAAAACAAAAATATATTCAAAAAAGGAGGATATATTATAATGAGAAACTATGTAGCATTAGAACTCGAAGTGATGTTGCTGGCAAACGAAGACGTAATTACTTCTTCCACGCCCGACTTCACGGACGAACAGAACGGCGACAACGGCGTTTGGTTCCCTGGTCAAGGAGGTACACAATGGAATTGAGAAAGAAATTACTTAGCGTAGCAGCACTCGCATTTGCGGCAGCTCTTTCGACGGGTATCGCAGTAAGCGCAGGCGCAGAAGACACGCTTGACGGTTTCGCAATTACGGGTGTAAGCGTAAGAACGGAAGGCACGGCGGAATTACCCAACGCAACGGGTATCCGTTTCAAAACGGTAGTTGGCGAAAACGCAGCAACCACGTATGCAGACGCAGATTGCTATACCAACATCAGCTTTACGTCGGATGTAGAAGGTAGCGAAAAAGCATACTCCAAAGACGTAGCAGTACAACTTTGGCGTAGCAAGGGCGACGGCTGGAACACGGTTGTCGTAGGTATTCCCGAAAGCGATTACGCTACGGAAATCACCGCAAAATCGTACATCAAGGTAAGCGATACCTTAGTTTACGAAACCGGTTCCGTGGAAATGTCCATCGAAGAAGCAGCAGCGAAAGCAATGCAAAACGGCGACGCGGCAGAAAAACTTGAAGAATACACGAAGAATGCAGTTTCGTCTATCGAGCTTGATAAAGCAACGGCAACGGTGCAAGCAGGCGAAGTTCTTCAACTTACCGCAACGACGGACGCGCAATACGGCGTAGCTTGGTTCTCCAGCGATACAACCGTTGCAACCGTTGACAAAAACGGTAAAGTTTGGGGCGTAAGCGAAGGCGAAGCAACCATCACGGCGAAGATGGGTAACGTAGAAGCTACTTGCGTTGTGACTGTAACCGCACGCGACTTGTACGATTTTGAAACGGAAGGTCAATTGTCATTTGCAAGCAATATCCTTGGCTGCGGTTCTACTGGTACCAATACAACCACGTGGGAAATTGCTGAAGTAGGCGCTGCAGGCAACCACGCATTGCAAAAAACGGACAACGCTTACTGGTCTCGCGGTATGCAAGTGAGAATGTCGTCGTCGTATCTTGCAAAAGTATTTGAAACGTACGACTTTATCACTTTCGACTTCTATACCAACGTTAACGAATCGGCGAAGTATGAAGTAGGCAACCTTGTAAAAGGCGAAAATGGTAAATTGAGCGAAGGTACCAGAGTGACGCTTGGCACGTTAACGGGCGTAGCGGAAGGCGACGTATTTAAGTATAACGTAGTTCTTAAGAAAGCTGATTTCGAATCGGTTGACTACACGGATGACAATTGCGCGCTTAAATTTACGTTTGCGTCAACAACTCCTTCGGCTTGGTACATTGACAACTTCGAATTTGCGAAGAACAAGGTTTATACCACTTACGACTTTGAATCTGCTGATCAACTTGCAGTTTCCGAAAACCTTATCGGTATCGGCGCTACCGGCTGTGTTAGTACGTGGGCGATTGCTGAAAACGTAGGTTCGACGGGCAACAGCGCATTGCAAAAGACGGATGCTAGCTGGTCGCGCGGTATGCAATGGAGATTGGATACAGCATGGCTTGACAGCGTATTTGCAAACAACGACTATATCTCGTTTGATGTATATACCGACCAAGCAACGATGCAGTATGTACGTCTTGATAAAACCGGCGGTTTAGATACGATGTTGTATGGTAATAGTTCGAGTGGTAGTGTTGCAGGTCAAGCCGTAGAAGGCGGACTCTATAAATACAACTTTGCTTTCTCGAAAAACCAATACACGTTGGCAGACGGGAACAGCACCGCAGAAATTATTGTTCTTCGTTTCATGCTTTCCGCAAATCCTACCGCTTGGTATTTCGATAACCTTAACGTAGCAGGCAAGTACGATGAAAACACCATCGACTTTGCAAATGGTCAACAAACGGGCGCAATCCTTGGCTTCGCGAATGGTGGCAACGGTCACGCGCAAGTGGTTGAAAGAGCGGCAGGCAACTATGCATTGCAATTGAAAGGCGCTTCTTCGTCGGGTGACATTTACTTTGGTTTAGATCTTGGTTATTTGCAATACGTATTTGGCGAATTGAATGCAACTTCCATCGAGTTCAGCATTTATTGTACGGCTGAAACGACAATCACTACCGGTGCGTTTAGAACGGGTAATGGTGATGCAAGCGATTCAAGAAACACTACTGGTGTGACGGCTGCTATTGATGCAAACGACAGCAGTAAAGTAAACGTGACGATCACGAAAGATGCTTATGCGCAATGGAGCAACCTTACTTCGTATATGAAGGTATTCGCTCGTTGCTCGGCGGCTGCAAACGGCGCGTTCGTATATGTTGATGATTTCCAAATTAACAAATAATTTGTAATAATCGAAATCATCGAATAACAAAAACAAAGACCGCGGTGGGTTTTCCCACCGCGGTTTTGCTTTGTCTTACGCTTTATTTTGCGGGATTGCTTTATTACATTCGCAATGACAGGGGTAGGGCAGTAATGGTCATTGCGAGCGGAGCGTAAGCGCAGCGCGGCAATCCCGACGAATAAGGCGCAAACCGATGAGATTGCCACAGTCGTTTTACTCCTTCGCAATGACGCGAAAAAACGCCCCACGCCGTTTTCAAGCGGCGTGAGGTAAAATTACCATTAACTGTTTTTGCCTAAATTGATCATATGGTCTTTTTCTTGGTCGTAGATTTGCTTGCTCAAATTAACAAACGCTTTGGGGCGCATTTTATAACGCTTTTGATAATGGTGATAAAAGGTCGAATAATACTCGTAGCCAAGTGTTTTTGCAACGGCTTGCGGGGAAAGACCTTGCGTTAAGAGTTTTTGCGCGAGCTGCATTTTTTGGTTGAATATATACGTTTGCACGGAGATATGCGTTTGTTTTTTGAAGGTATTTCGGATATGCGATACGCTGATATTTAACGCTTCCGCGATGTCGTGTACGGTCAAGTTTTCCGTGATATGTTCGGTGATATACTGTATGCAAAGGTGGGAAAGCTGATTGACGCGCGTGGGATTTATCATTGCGGTATCCTGCATAGAAACCAACTCTTCCACACAATCGTTGAGCGCGGTTGCAATTTGGATAACTTCGGAAACGAGCTTCAAATCGACGTACCTATCGGGGTTTGCGCAAACGTTTTTTATCGAGTGCATACATTCGTCCAGTTTATATTTCTTAACGAACGCTTTTGGGATAATGTGCGCAAACGTTTTGGCTGCGTTAAAGGGCGCAAACAAGTCGAGATCGTTAAACGATGGAAATAAATCGGGCGGGAAATGCAGTACCATACGTTCGTACGGCTGCGACGCGTCCATTTTCATTGCGTGGATTTCGCCGGGCTTGATGATAATCATATCCATCGGCGAAACTTGGTACGTTTGCCCTTCAATGGTGTATTGCACCGCGCCGTTGAGCAGCAAAAATACTTCGCAGGTGTGGTGCGCTTCTGCGCGTTGTATCGCCGCTTCCGCCGTCTTAAAATGGGTTAAGGTATGGTGTAAATCCAACCCGTTTTTCGATCTGTAAAAAAACTTTCTATCCATATTTCCATTATATTCTATTTTAGGTAAAAAGTCAAGTATAAAAAAGTAATTTTCAACAATAAAATGGTAAATTTGATTATTGACGCGTGCGCGCGTGTATGATAAAATAAATATAGTTCTTAAAATAGGAGGGTACTATGAACAAGAAAATGAAACGTTTACTGTGTTTGTTCTCGTTGCTGGGTACGTCTGCGGCTGCAATGGCTTTGGGCGCGTGCCAACCGACGGACGGACCGCGTTTTTTAAAGGGTATCGACAAGGAAATTGAACTTGGCGATGGTATGTACGTAGCCGATTATATCGATTACGTGACGGATAGCGATTATAAAATTACCATATCCATGGGAGATTATTCGCAAGACATTACCAACAAGCGGTATTGGCAACCGGAAGAACCGGGCGTTTATACCGTTACTTATCAAGTGTTTAAGGGCGAAAATAAAGGCACGAGCTCGTTCGAGTTAACGGTTGCCGTTCCCAAACTTACGTGGGAATACACGCTTGTGAACACCATTTTCGACACGGGCGATGAAATGACGTTTGTCGACTATTTCGAAAATATGAACATTTCCGCGATATCGTATTACGATTGGAAAATGGTTATGGACAGCGTAACCGTCGGCAACGACACGATCGATTTGAGCGATCAAGAAAACTGGACGTTCGAACAAGCCGTTCCGCATACATTTAAATTCCATATCGAATCGGAAGACGGACAAAAGTATTCGCTTTCGCAATCGATTAACGTGCGCTACGTTGACCAAGATATGATCGAGTGGATGGACGAAAACAACGTGACGGTGGATAGAGCGTTGCGTTTGGAAAGCGGACAAAAGGTCGTTTTGGACGGCGGTACGCATAACGGCAATAATACGACCAACCCCGATAATATTTCGACGAGATCGTTGCCGACCTTGGTATTTAACAATACCTATGGCGTAAACGATTTCGTAATGCTCGATTTCACGGGCAATAATATGCCGGCTTTGCTGTTCTTCGGCGATGAAATTACCGATACGCCGTATTGGAATTCGAGCGGTACGGAAGCGCAAAACAAGGGCTTTGTTATTGCGAACGGTTGGACGACAAAGACGGGTATTCCCGTCACTGCTTGGCATACCGACCAGCATATGAACGGGCGCTTGGGTATTTATGGACCGAACAAGGCATGGAAAATGTCGGCGGACAGCGATGGATTTATTCGTCAAATTTTCTCCAAGAGACCTAACCCTGTAAGTATGTACACGTTAACACAGGAAGAAAACGCAAATACGAAATTCCGTATTTTCTTCGGCTTTACGTCGTGGTCGGCAACGCAATTTAAGGTTTCCGTTTTGTTGGTAAATTTGGATAAGGGCGAAATTGCATACGAAGATACGCTTACGATTAGCAATACGCATATCAAAGGCAATACGGACGGAAGTATTAAATTTACCGAGGATATGTTCCAAGGCAAAATTGCGCTTTACAGTATGTTCGGGCGTTCGATTACACTTGATAAAGTGCACGAAATTCAAGAAGATACGTCTATTGCAGAGTTGAAAGAAACGTATTGCAAAGAATCATCGTTTATTAAC
>JAZSMB010000101.1:0-2404 GCA_045535685.1 Candidatus Scatosoma sp. | reverse complement strand
GGCAAAACGGGTACGGCGCAAAAATACGAAAACGGACGCATCGCCGCAGGCAAATACGTATCCTCGTTTATCGGATTTTTTCCCGCCGACCAGCCCAAATATTTAGCACTCGTCACGGTTGACGAACCGCAAGGCGCATATTACGGCTCGGTCGTTGCCGCGCCCTGTGCAAGAGAAATTTTTGAGGGAATTATCCATTTAAAAAACATACCGCCGCGCGAATAAGAATACAATAAAATAAATAGTATCTTGTATCGTCCAAAGGAGAAAAATATGCTCATTTCCAAGCTCATCGGCGGATTATCAACGCCGCCGCTTAAAATCGTAGGGGGAATAGACGCAGACGTGCAACGGCTGTGTTGCGACAGTCGCGAAAACACGCAAGAGAGTTTATTCTTTTGCTTAACGGGCGGAAATAAAGACGGTCATCACTTCGCGCAAACCGCTATGCAAAAGGGCGCGAAAGCACTCGTGGTCGAACGGGAACTCGATTTACCCATCTTGCAAATAGTAGTGGGAAATACGCGTATCGCACTCGCGCAAATTTCGTCGGCGTTTTACGGCTATCCCTCCGAGCGTATGCAAGTAATTGCGATCACGGGCACGAACGGTAAAACGACTACGGCGAATATGCTCGCCGCGCTCCTTCGCGCGGACGGAAAGAAGGTAGGCGTCATCGGCACGCTCGGCGCGCGGTATTTAGCGCAAACGATCTCGTCCGAGCTTACTACGCCCGATCCCATTCAACTGCAAACTCTGCTTGCGCGTATGGCGACGGAGGGGATTACGCACGTGGTTATGGAAGTTTCCGCGCACGCCTTATATTATCATAAAACGTCGGGTATGCGATTCGCCGCGTGCATTTTTACCAACCTCACGCACGACCATCTCGATTTTTTCGCTAAGCCCACCGCTTATAAACAAGCCAAAAGCCGCTTGTTTACGTCTAAAAATTGTCCGATCGCCATTCTCAACGGCGACGATAAGGTAGGACGTGAATTCGGTCGCTTACGCGAAGAGAGTGGCGGAGGAAAAACGCTTTATTACGGCTTAAATACGCCCACCGACGCGTTTGCACTCATAACCGACGAAAATATCCATAGAACGGAGTGCGTTTTTAACCTTTCGGATAAACTTTGTCGGGTATCCTTGCATTGTATCGGCAAGCACAACGTTTATAACGCGTTGGCGGCGGCTTGTTGCGCGTTAGAACTTGGCGTAAACGTGTCTTCGCTGCGCAAAGGCTTTTTATCCCTTTCGCACGTGGACGGAAGATTAGAGAAAGTAGAAACGCACGAGGGCGCAAGTATTTTCATCGATTACGCGCATACCCCCGACGGCTTAAAAAACGCCTTACAAACGCTCAAAAGTCATTGTCAGGGCAAACTCGTCTGTTTGTTTGGTTGCGGCGGCAACCGCGATAAAACCAAGCGTGTGCCGATGGGGGAAACGGCGGCGAAATTATGCGATTTTTGCCTGCTCACTTCCGATAACCCGCGCTACGAAGACCCGCTGGATATTTTATCCGAGGTGGAAAGGGGATATCGCCGCTTTTCTCAAAAATACATAGTCATTCCCGATAGAGAAAAGGCTATTCAGTACGCTATCGACTTGCTTTGCGGGGGCGATATTTTACTCGTCGCAGGCAAAGGCGCGGAAGAATACCAAGAAATTATGGGTATAAAATACCCGTTTAGCGACCATAACATAATCAAAAAAATCATCGGCAGAAAAAGGGATTTATTCCCTTTTGAAACGGAAGAAACGACGGTTTAATTATGCAAACGTATCTTTTCTCGATCCTTTTGGCATTTGGTATTTCCCTGCTTTTTTGCGCCTTATTAATCCCTGTTTTACGGCGTTTAAAAGCAGGGCAAAACATTTTATCGTACGTAAAGGAACATAAAAACAAATCGGGTACGCCGACGATGGGCGGACTTGCATTTATTTCCGCCGCGATCGTCGCGTGGTTTGTGTTTTCCGATACGATCGATAGGGTAAGTATACTCACCATCGTCATCGGTTTGTCGTATTTAGTAGTAGGGCTTATCGACGACTTTCTCAAACGTAAGCATAAAGCAAATTTAGGCTTGCGTGCGTGGCAAAAATTCCTTTTTCAAACGCTGATTGCGCTGTTTTCCGCCGCGTTTTGCGTTCGGGCGGGCTTAACCAAATTATATATCCCGTTCACCAAACAATCTATCGAAATGGGCTTTTGGACGTTTCCGCTCGTCGTTTTCGTATTTTTAGCCACCGTCAACGCCGTCAACTTAACGGACGGCTTAGACGGACTTGCGGCAGGCGTCAGTACGCCGTTTTTCGTGATTATAGGCGTTTTAATCGCGTTGCAAAAGGGGAATACGAACGTTTCCACGCTCTCCTTTTGCATTGCCGGCGCGCTAAT
>JAZSMB010000047.1:0-4937 GCA_045535685.1 Candidatus Scatosoma sp. | reverse complement strand
ATATTCAGCTTATCGAACAAGCGCGAAGTTTGCTTGATACTGTTTTCTTCGGAAATACTGTCAAAGCCTGTGTCCAAACCGAGTTTTTCGAGCATAGCCGAGTTGTTGTTTCGCATCGCGCCGACGTGGAGTTCGGTGGCGATATTGTATTTTGCGTACAATTTGAACAAGAAATACGTCAAATAGCCTTTAAACGCTTTGGTTTCTTCTTCGCCGATTGCTTTGCCTTTGAGTGCTTTTTTAAGCACCTTGTCTGCAACGCATTTGCACGCTACGGGGTATACGCTTTCGAGCGCGATATCGCTTGCGCGCGTGCCTACTTTAATAAACTCGTTCAAGCGCATTTCAATCGCGGTTTCCAACGCGTCGATATTTTTGATCTCGCCCGTGAGCGATTCCAGCTTTTCGATAAAGCCTTTGTAGCCCTTCGCGTCGATATTCATAATTTTGTCTGCGCGGAATGCAGGAATTACTTTAAATTTATAATCCTTTTTCGCAATTTCTTCAAACGTGGTCAAATCGTCGAAAATTTCGTTGGTCGTGAATACGTACGTTACGTTCGAGCTTTCGATTAAGCTTTGGGGCGTGACGTTGTTCGCTTTGATATACGCGTTGCATTCTTCCCAAATCGCTTCGGCATTTTCTTCGTTGATTTCTTTATCGCAGTTAAAGAATTCTTTTAATTCTACTTGCGACCAATGATACAGCGGGTTGCCAAACGCGCTACCGAGCACGCGGCAATAGGTCATAAATTTTTCTTTATTGCTCGTGGTTTTGCCCGTGATATATTCTTCGTTGACGCCAAAGTTTCTCATCAAACGCCACTTGTAATGGTCGCCTGCAAGCCAAATTTCAAATACGTCGTTGAACGGTTTGTTTTCTAAAATTTGCTTTTCGGGTAAGTGACAATGATAATCGAAAATGGGCATGGTTTTCGCATAGTCGTTATACAATTTTTCCGCCGTTTTCGTCGTTAATAAAAAGTTATCTTTTACGTAGCTCATTTTTTTCTCCTTATCTTACAGGGTAACACCCGTTTTATAGAACGCGATTTCGCGTACGTCCTCGCTCTTGCAGGTATATTCGCCGCTCGCGGTTTTTACGACTAAATCGAAAAGTCCGTCTTCGTCCATCGTATAGGCGTTGAAATCGATCCAGTTATTTTTATGCGCCGCGATACGCGAGTTGGTGGATATTTTCATCGTGGGTACGAACGTACTAAACGGCGTACCTCTGCCCGTCGTGAACAATACGATTTGGCAGCCGCTTGCCGCAAGCGCCGTTGCAGCGATCAAGTCGTTACCCGGTGCATTCAATGCGGACACGCCCACTTCTTTTACAAGTTCGCCGTATGCAAGCACGTCCACGATTTTACTGCTGCCTGCTTTTTCTACGCAACCAAGCGATTTTTCTTCCAGCGTAGTGATACCGCCCTTTTTGTTACCGGGGCTGGGGTTTTCATACACGGGGAAGCCTTGGTTGATATAATACGCCTTAAAATCTTCGATCATTTTTTTGTATTTTTCGAAAACTTCTTTGTTTTGGCACTTATTCATAAGCAGTTGTTCCGCACCGAACATTTCGGGAACTTCCGTCAAGATTGCGCTGCCGCCTGCGCCTACCGTTCTGTCGGTAATTTTACCCACGAGCGGGTTTGCCGTCAAGCCGGAATAGCCGTCGCTGCCGCCGCACTTTAAGCCGATACAAAGCTGAGAAAAATCTACTTCTTCGCGCTTGAAATCTTTGGCTTTGTCCGCGAATTCTTTCAAAATCGCCATACCGTATGCGTGCTCGTCTTCTACGTCTTGGCAATTAAAGTATGCGATATTATCTCTACCATAAGGCGCGAGATATTCTTTAATCGCGTCCATGCCGTTGTTTTCGCAGCCCAGACCTACGAACAAGACGAAACTTGCGTTGGGGTTGAGTGCAATCGCGCAAAGCAATTTTTTGATATTTTCGTTATCCTCGCCAAGCTGCGAACAACCGAATTGATGGGTGAGCGCGAAAATGCCGTCGATACTGCCCGTCACGTATTGTTGCGCGTCTTTTGCCATACGCATACACGCGTTATTGACGCAACCGACGGTGGGAATGATATAGATTTCGTTTCTAACCCCCGCTCTGCCGTGTGCGCGCTTAAAGCCCTTAAACGTCGCTTTCGTTTGCTTGGGAATTTCCGCGTGGAAATCGTAGCTATACGACGTGTTTTCGTCTAAGTGCGATTTGACGTTGTGCGTATGTACCCATTCGCCTTTTTGAATATCCGACGTTGCTCTGCCGATGATTTCGCCGTATTTGATCACGTATTCGCCTTTTGCAATATCGCGCAAAGCGAACTTATGACCTGCGGGAATGGTATCCGTTCCCGCAAGCGAAATGCCTACGTTGTCTTTTTCGTTAATAATGACGCAATCTTTCATAATGTTTCCTTAAAGCAATACTTTTCCTTGGTTGATTGCCGCGATATTTTCCTTTACCGCGTCCAAGAAACCGTCGTATTTGGTTAAATCTTCGCCCCAAACTTTTTCGTCTGCCATAAATTCGCAAACGCATTTCTTTGCCGCGAAGAAGTCAAGATACGGCTTATCGTCTTGAATCACGTGTTCTTTACCCGCGATTTTCGCAACGTATTTATCCCCTACTTGTTCGATGCTTGCATACAACGCCATCAGGTACGAGAAACCGATGGTAAGATACTTGGGAAGCTTGTTGTATTTTGCATAATAATCTTTAAAGCTGGGCAATACGCGCGCACGCCATTTGGAAATGGAGTTGAGCGAAATGCTGATAAGCTGATGGTTCAAATACGGGTTCATAAAACGTTCTTTTACGCTGTCAGCGAACGCCGTCGTCGCCGCGATATCGTCGGACACGAAAGGAATGATTTCTTCTTTGAGCGTGTTGTTAACGAACGCGGAAAGTTTTTCATCGTTCATGCAATCGTCCACCGTTACCGCGCCCAAAATCAAACCAGCGGGAACGAGGTTGGTATGGCTGCCGTTCAAAACGCGTACTTTTCTCTTTTTATAATAGCCGATATCGTTGGTAAGCACCACTTCGATATTGTGGATACCCTCTTTGACGTATTTTGCGATGTCGCCTTTATTTTCTACCGCCCAAAGCCCAAACGGTTCGCCAACGGAAACGAGTTCGTCCTTTTCGCCGATCAATTCTTCCAAATGCGCTCTCGTTTGTTCGTCGCGGGGATGACCGGAAACGATTCTATCTACGAGCGTATTGCAATAGAAGTTTTGTTCGTCGTTCCATTTTTTAAACGCCGCAGGCAAGTTCCAAAGCGCGATATACTTATCTACGCATTTTTTCAGCTCGTCCGCGTTGTTGTCGATGAGTTCTACGGGCATCAAGTACAAACCGTCCAAACCTGCGTTGAAGCGTTCGAAAAGGAATTTGGTAAGTTTTGCAGGATACGTAATCGTTTCAAAGCCGTCAAAGGTATCGTTTTCGTTGTAGCAAATGCCTGCTTCGGTGGTGTTGGAAACGACAATCTTCAAATCAGGATCTTTGGCAAGCGCGTAATACGGCTTATCGTCCACAAACGGATCGATTACGCTTGCAAGGCAGCTAATCTTTCTTACTTTTTCTACCGCCTTACCTTCTTCTACGCCGCGCAAAACGATATGATACTTGTTGTTTTGTTTTTCAAAACGTTCCAACGTACCAAACGTAATGGGCTTAACGATATGTACTTGATAATTACCGTTTTCTTCGTTGAGCGTGTCAAAATACGCGTCTACAAAAGTGCGTAAAAAGTTACCTTCGCCAAATTGTATGATTTTAATCATAAAAAGTTCTCCTACTTTTTTATTTTGTCTATCTTATCATACCATAAATATGCTTGACTTTCAATATAAAAAATGATAAAATTTTATTAAATTACATATATCTTAAAAAATTTTTTACTCATTTGGAGGAAATTATGGCGTTTATTGAAGTGGAACGCGGCGTAAAAACGAGCGATTGGTCCATGCATGACTTACATTCACATTCTCACTACGAAATTTACTACTTAACCAAAGGCAGCAGGTCCTTCTTTTTTTCTAACGCGCTGTATAAGATGGAAGCACCCGTTTTACTGGTTATTCCGCCGCACGTTATGCATAAGACGGAGGGCGGACCGTTCGAGCGGTATAACGTAAATTTTTCCACCAATTATTTAGACGATTTTCAAAGAGAAACGATGGATAAAAAAGCGCTTTGCGTTATTAAATTAAAACAAAGCGAGGCGGCAAATTTTAACGCGGTTTTAGAGCAACTTTCACAAATTGACAAGCATCAAAAACACGGCGAGGCGATGATCAAAGCGTTGTTTTCCTATTGCGTATTTATGCTGGCAAAAATCGACGAAAACGGACAATCGCCGCGTGCGGAAGCGAAAAACCGTATTCCTCCTTTGATTTTGAAAACCATCGATTATATCAACGAAAATTACCACGAAAAACAAACGCTTGAAAAACTTGCAAAGACGTTCTTCGTTGCCAAAACGACGCTGATGTATCAATTTAAAAAATATACCAACTGTTCGCTCATCGACTATCTTTTAAACGTACGATTGACCAAGGCGAAAGAGATGCTACTCAATAGCAAAAAAAGCGTGGGCGATATTGCCGAAGCGTGCGGGTTTTCGTCGTCGAATTATTTCGGTTTAATTTTTAAGAAAAAGGAAAATTTATCCCCTGCGAACTATCGCAAACATCAAAAAAACAAATCGTAAAGTAAGACGCCTCGAACGTCGTTCGAGGCAATTTTTTATCCTTTTTGCGTTGGTTGCGTCTTTATAGCGGGTGGTTTGGGAATGGAAGCAGATTGAATGGCTTTGACGTATTGCGAATATTCTTCTTCCGTGATGGTTGGTACTTTGTCTTTTTTCGGACGCGTAGATTTACGCATAGCACGATTCCTCCGTTTTCGTTTTG
>JAZSMB010000127.1:0-5046 GCA_045535685.1 Candidatus Scatosoma sp. | reverse complement strand
AAAAAAAAAAAAAAAAAAAAAAACCACGCGTCGCCTTGCTGATTCCCACCAAGGCAACGATTTGTTTTACAGTGAATTGCAAGCAGAGCTTGCGTGAATTGAAAACTGCGTTTTCGTGAATTGCTTACTTTCGTTCGCATGAATTGAAACGCTCCGCGTTTCGTTATGGGAGAATTTATAATGAGATTCTTCGTTGCGCTATGCTCCACTCAGAATGACAATGCTGTAATTTCAAAATATCATTCAAAATTTGCCTTTGTCATTCTGAACGAAGTGAAGAATCTCAATATAAAACCAAGCAATAACGCGTTGCTTTTGCAACGCAATTCATTGAGCGATAGCGAAAATTCACGCGCCTTTTGGCGCAATTCACGCAAAGCATTGCTTTGCAATTCACCTCATTTGCAGGGGGCAGGTACGCGATGAACGATGAAAAAGGGTAAACAACTAGCAAGAAAAAACCGCACCCCCTTTTCGGTTGATGCGGGTTGGAACGTTCTCGAGTATCCGTTCCTGACTCAAGGTCAATATCATTATATGCAATTTTTCAGCAAAAGTCAAGCGGTTTTGAAAAATTAATCGCTAAGCCCAAGTAAATCGTCCGCCGAAATCTCCAAAACGCAAGCCAACCGTTTAATATAGGTTGCCTTTGGCTCGTTGATATTATTTTCCCAAGCGGATATAATACCGTTGGAAACGCCTACTAATTTTGCCAACTGCGGTTGCGAATATCCCTTTTCTAAGCGTAATGCTTTTATTGTTTCCCCTAAATTCTTCATAATAATAGATTATCAAAAAACTAAGAAAAACACTTGACTTCTTAGAAAATCAAGAGTATAATAAAAACACCAAACTGAAAAGGAGTGTACGATGGAAGTAAAAATTCAAGATGAAAAGTATGGTTTAATTGTGTATTCGGAAAGTTTTTGGACGGGTAAAAAAGAAATGTTCGTGCAAAACCAACTGCTTGTAAAGGTAGCGAAAAATCAGTTTTGCTTGATGCGTGATAACGAAAAAGTGTATTTCTTTATCAAAGGCAACGCGATGTCGGGCGTTGATATAACGGTTGAAGGTAGAACGCACAACGTTATCCCCAAAACCAAATGGTACGAACACCTGCTTGCTTGGTCGATTTTTTTGGTGAACATCGTTATGGGCAATATCCCTGCAATGTTAAACGTTTTCCCTGTGGTGGGCGGTGCAATCGGAGGCTTTATTTCTGCACTCTTTGCCTGCCTTTGCTTAGCGACGATTAAAAAGCAAAAAAATATACTGTTCAAAGTATTGATTGCACTCGGTTTTCATATCGCATCCCTATTGAGTTGTTTCGTGATTGCGGTGTGGATTATCGGCGCGGTAGTATAAAAAACAAAACCCCTTGTCTGGTAAAAGACAAGGGGTTTTGTTTATGCTTTACTCTTCTTCGACGGGGTTCATCATATCGAAGAATTTGATTAAAAACGCGGATATCGGGAACGCCGCCTGAACGATGATAATCATGATCAAAATTTGCGATACGTTGAATTCGACCAGCGACCAACCTTCGAACACGATTTCGCCCAAAATAGGTACGGATAAAACGAAGATACAAAGGAAAGCGGTAATGGCAAATAAGCACACGCGCACGATATTAAACGGCTGACAAATGCGGTACAGCATGACGAGCCCGGTAAACGTGAGCGCAATCATCATCAGCGCTTGATATTCGAGCGTTTCCGCGCCAAACTCGTTGACCAAGCCAAACGCCGAGCCAAGCCCCGTTTCGTGTACGGTATACAGCGTGATAATACCCAGCGCCATCGTTAGCGCACCCGGGATTGCCCGACTTAAAACGTAGGGGATAAACTTGCCTTTTACGCGGTTGGTATTCGGCTGTAACGACAGCACGAACGAAGGAATGGCACTAATCAAGAATTCGTACAGCATCATATTATTCGTCGTAAAGAAGTACGTCTGCCCAAGCGAAATACACGTGATTGCCAAAATCAGCGTCAAAAGCGTCTTCATAATATACAGCGAGGACGAGTTTTTTATATTGTTGATAACCCTACGCCCTTCGTTTACGATTTTGGGCATCGAGCCAAAGTTATTATCTTGTAAAACGAGGTTGGAAACGTTTCTCGCCGCCTCGCTGCCCGACGCAACGGAAATTGCGCAGTCGGATTCTTTCATCGCCAAAATATCGTTTACGCCGTCGCCCGTCATCGCAACGGTATTTCCCGCCTTTTTGATTGCGCGGATCAAAATCGCCTTTTGTTCGGGCGTTACGCGCCCAAACACCGTGTATTGATTGGCGGCGTTTTCCACTTCCAGCTCGGAAAGCCCTTCCAAGGATATGAAATGCGCGGCGTGCTTAATACCCGCTCTTCGTGCCACTTCGGACACCGTTACGGGGTTGTCGCCCGAAATGACTTTTACGGCAACGTCGTTTTCTTTGAACCATTTAATCGTTTCAATCGCGTCCGGACGAATATTATCCGACAGCGTAATAATCGCCACCGTTTTCAAGCCCACCGGCACTTTATCCCCTTGAATTTGCCCCGTAGAGTGTGCAAGTACGAGCACGCGCAAGCCCATTTGGGCGTACTGTTTGACGATTTTGTCGATTTTCAAGGGCAGGGGTTTGAGTACGAACTCGGGCGCGCCCATTACGTACGTGCCTGCGCCCTCGAAGGTTACCGCGGAGAGTTTCCGCGCGGACGAGAAGGGCAGGGTTGCGACGGGCTGTAAAACGGACGAATGTCCAAACCGTTCGTACAGCGCAATCGACGTTTGGTTGTTATCGTTTAAAGACGCGAGCATCGAGCCTAAAATATCGTCGATACCCAAAT
Organism: Candidatus Scatosoma sp.; assembly: GCA_045535685.1. GTDB lineage: Bacteria > Bacillota > Clostridia > Christensenellales > Borkfalkiaceae > Scatosoma. Next base: position 2,215 of record JAZSMB010000127.1, on the reverse strand, counting down.
CGGAATTGTTGTTGAGCAAAATGCAATCGCTTACTTTCATTCTGCCGTCGGTAATCGTACCCGTCTTATCCAGACACAGCACGTTGACGCGCGCGAGCATTTCCAGCGAGTACATATCTTGCACGAGCGTGTTGTATTTCGCCAAACGAATCATACCCACCGAAAGCGCAACGGTCGTTAACAACAGTAGTCCCGACGGAATCATACCGATCACGACGGACGCCGTTTTTTGAATGGTTTCATTCAGCACGTCGTTGCCCGCAAGCAGCGTTTGGAAAAATCCGCCCGTTTGCGCGAAATCGGCAAGCGAACCGCCCGTGTTGTTTAAGTTATTAAAGAACATAAACAGCGCAACGGGGATAATCGTCAAACCGATGATTTTGATAAACAGCGTAATCGAGTTCATAATCTCGGAGTTGGGCCGTTTATACTTTTTCGCGCGCGAAGTGAGTTTACTGATATACGTGTCTTCGCCGATTTTATCCACGCGCACGGCAATTCTGCCGCTTGCCACGAACGAACCTGCGTATACGAAATCGCCGTCCTCTTTTTTGATAGGTACCGACTCGCCCGTCAACAGCGATTCGTTGAGTTCCGCGCTGCCTTCTACCGCGATACAGTCGGCAGGTACTTGTTGACCTGCGACCAAGATGAGGATATCGTCCACTACGATTTGCTCAACGGGGATATCCACAATTCCTCCGCTGCGCACCGCTTTTGCGGTGGGGGAAGATAGAATGGTGAGTTTATCGATTTTGCGCTTTGCGCGAATTTCCTGTACGATACTTACCACCACGTTGCAAAGGAAAATGGCAACGAAGGTGAGTTGCGTAATCGGCGCGCGCGCCAAAACGAGCGCGAGGGCGGCGAGCAAACACAACAGGTTGAAAAAGGTGCAGATATTGCCGATGAAAATACTGCGATACGATTTCGAGTATTTTTTCGTAGTTTTATTAACCAAACCTTGATCGATGCGTTCTTGTACTTGTTTTGCGGACAAGCCCTCGCTGGCAAGCGCGTGAAAGCGTTGCACTTCCACAACGGGGACTGCCGATTTTTTACTTATCTTATTCGTTTTTTTTCGTTGCGTGCTTTCGCCCACAACTTCAACGGTATTTTCGTTATTCATATCCTTTTTTCCATTCCGTAAAGATGATATCCCTTTCATTATATCATAATGAAGGGAAAAATTCAAGTTTTTTATAGAATTTTTACGGGAATTTCACTTGCGGAGTTTTTATTTAATTGCTTTTATAAGCAAAAAGTTGTATAATAAGAGAAACGAACAAACGGAGAGGACAAGAGATGATCGATATCAATCTGATTCGTACGAATCCCGAACTTGTAAAAGAAAATATTAAAAAGAAATTCCAAGACCAAAAATTACCGCTTGTGGACGAAGCGATTGCACTCGATAGCAAACGCCGTGCGTTGATTGCAGAAGGCGACGCACTTAGAGCCGCAAGAAACACTTTGTCTAAAAAAGTGGGCGAATATATGAAAGCGGGCAACAAAGAAGAGGCGGAAAAGGTAAAAGCGCAGGTAAAAGCGGACGCTGAACGCCTCGTTGCCATCGAAAAAGAAAACGAAGAAGTGGAAAACGCACTCAAAAAAGTGATGATGACCATTCCTAATATCATCGCTGACGACGTTCCGCTTGGCAAAGACGATAGCGAAAACGTAGAACTCGCGCGGTTTGGTCAGCCTACCGAGCCGAATTTCGAAGTGCCTTATCATCTCGACATTTTAGAAAAATTAGACGGTATCGACGTAGATTCCGCGCGCCGTACTTCCGGACAAGGGTTCTATTATCTTACGGGCGATATTGCGCGTTTGCATTCCGCCGTACTTTCGTATGCGCGCGATTTTATGATCGACAAAGGCTTTACGTACGTCATTCCTCCTTATATGATTCACGGCGACGTGGTGTCGGGCGTTATGAGTTTTGCCGAAATGGAAAATATGATGTACAAAATCGAAGGGGAAGATTTGTACCTGATCGGTACGTCCGAACACTCCATGATCGGTAAGTTCATCGACCAGATCATTCCCGAAGCGGAACTTCCGTACACCCTCACCAGCTACTCCCCCTGCTTCCGTAAGGAAAAGGGCGCACACGGCATCGAAGAACGCGGCGTATACCGTATCCACCAGTTCGAAAAGCAGGAAATGATCGTTGTCTGCAAGCCCGAAGACGCCATGATGTGGTACAACA
>JAZSMB010000023.1:0-4518 GCA_045535685.1 Candidatus Scatosoma sp. | reverse complement strand
TATAAGCGGTGGCGTTACGATTGTCTGCGGGCAAGAATTTTTCCCGTTAAAGCATTCATCAAAAAAGCGTGCGTACCGCCGTTGCGATCGATGACGCCGATATAATAATAGGGCGCGTCTTCGTACAACAGCCGTAGATAAATTTCGCCTGCAAAGCCGTATCGATCGGTCATACTCTCAAAAAGTGCTTTCTCCGCCTCAATCAGCTTACTTAACGCATCTTTCGCGCTTAACGCGTCCTTGGAAAGTACCGATTGCGCGTTGAGCGTCGTTTGCATATCGCCGTAAATAATTTGCAAAGCAAGCGTTTCGCACGCCCCGATATCCAAAGGACACGCGTAAAAATACTCGCACTTGACGTTGTCGAACGACATTTCGCCGCCGTATTCTTTCCCGTCAAAGCTAAAAGAAATTTGACACGTTTGATCGCCCGAGGGCGCAATCAAACGAATTTCCGTCCGCTCCACGCATTCTTGCTTAATTCCGTCCGCGATATACGGCTGTTCTTTTTGGAGCGAATACACGCGCACGGAAAATTGCTCGTTTTCGGCAAGGAGTAAATTTGCGCGCAGCTCGGATACGTACGAAAAATAATCGACCGTGCGGTTGCAACCGCAAAAGAGCGCTAAAACGCAGATAAGTAGCGTCAAATAAAAAAGGCGACGTTTTTGCTTGCGTGAAAACTTAGAAAAATGGTTGAAAAATCTGTTCATGGTACATTATATTAAAAAAAGGTTGCGTTCATAACCAATAAACTTCGTTTATACAGTTGATTTTTTATTTTGAATGTGGTAAAATAGTATAAATACGATGGGAGGAAGCGGTATGCGGATGGATAAAGTGATTTTACGCGCGGCGCTGAGTACGTTGGCTGCAATCGTAGCGCTGATGCTGTTTATGATACTTGCGCTGAGTTTGGCTTTTCCTTCCACGCTAATGACCATCACGTACGATTTGGGAATGGACGCGTCCAGCGTGCATTATGCGGAGCGTGCGTACGCACAATCGGGCGAAGACGTGTATTTCATCGCCTACGCAACGGAAGTGGCAATCGGGTCGGATAATTACGAAAAGATTGAAAGTTGCGGCGAGAAGTTTATCCGCGACGACGAATTTGCTGCGTATTGCCAAAACCGTGACGAGGAAATTGCCAGCAAGGGCGGTTACGAACAATACGTGTTCGGACAAGTATGCCTTGCCAAATACCGCTTGGGGGATAAAACGGAAGCGGTAGAACGCGCGGCGGAGTTGATTGCAGGCAGATTCCCGCAAAGCAACGCACTCGCGGCTGTGGGAATGACGGCGCTCGCTAATGGGGATACGGCGACCGCATTACAAGTAAAAACGAAAATGATTGAGATGAGCACGACGGATTTTTCGGATACCGATTTGGAGTATTACGGGAAGATTTTGCTCGCGCTTGAAAACGGATTAAATGGATAGTTTGCTATAGCGGCAAAACGTCCATTTTTCTATATAACGCAAATAAAAGTTTTTTTACATAGAAAGGAGAAAGATCTATGAGCAGTAAAATTATCAAAGAAGGTTTGACGTTTGACGACGTATTACTCATTCCGCAAGCGTCCAACGTGCTTCCCAACGACGTATCTTTGAAAACGAAGTTATCGGACAAAATTTGTCTTAATTTGCCCTTGATGAGTTCGGCGATGGATACGGTCACGGAAAGCAGAATGGCAATTGCTATGGCGCGCGAAGGCGGTATCGGTATTATACATAAAAATATGTCGATCGAAGAACAAGCGGCGCACGTGGACAGAGTAAAACGCAGCGAACACGGCGTTATCACCGATCCGTTTTTCCTTGCGCCCGATAACCTTGTAAAAGACGCGCTTGCACTCATGGAAAAATACCGTATCAGCGGTGTGCCTATCACGAAAGAAGGAAAGCTCGTGGGTATTTTAACCAACCGCGATTTGCGCTTTGAAAGCAATTACGAGCAACCCATCTCCAACGTCATGACCAAGGACGGCTTGGTAACTGCGCCCGTGGGTACGTCTTTAGACGACGCACAAAAAATTCTTGGCAAGCATAGAATAGAAAAATTGCCCATCGTGGACGAAAACGGCTACTTGAAAGGACTTATTACCATTAAGGATATCGAAAAATCCATTCAATACCCCAACTCTGCGCGTGACGACAACGGTAGATTGCTCGTAGGCGCGGCGGTAGGCGTAGCGGACGGCACGATGGAACGTATCGCGGCACTCATCGAGGCACGCGCGGACGTGATTACCATCGACACGGCGCACGGTCACTCGGCAGGCGTGTTAAAACGCGTAGAACAAATCCGCGCGAAATTCCCGAATATTACGCTCATTGCGGGTAACGTCGCAACGGCGGCTGCTACGGAAGCACTCATTAAATCGGGCGCGGACGTGGTAAAGGTAGGTATCGGCCCCGGTTCGATTTGTACCACGCGCGTAGTGGCAGGTATCGGCGTACCCCAACTCACGGCAATTTTAGATTGTGCAGAAAAAGCGGATAAACTGGGCAAACGCATCATCGCGGACGGCGGTATCAAATACAGCGGCGACATCGTAAAAGCGTTAGCGGCAGGCGCAAGCGCGGTTATGATCGGCTCGCTTTTGGCAGGTACTTTGGAAAGCCCGGGCGAAGTGGAACTTTACCAAGGCAGAAGCTATAAAGTCTATCGCGGAATGGGCTCGCTTGGCGCGATGGCGGCGGGCAGCAGCGATAGATACTTCCAAGAAGGCACGAGAAAATACGTACCCGAAGGGGTGGAAGGCAGAGTGCCTTATCGCGGCAGCGTAGCGGAAGTGATTTATCAAATGAAAGGCGGTTTGCGTTCGGGTATGGGTTATTGCGGCAAAGCAACCATTGAAGAATTACGCACGAAATCGGAATTTGTCCGTATTACCAACGCAAGCTTGGTAGAAAGCCATCCTCACGACATTTCCATTAGTAAAGAAGCCCCCAACTATACGCAACATTGATAGGAAATAAATAATGAATATAATATGTATGGATCTTGAAGGCGTGTTAGTGCCGGAAATTTGGGTAGAGTTTGCCAAAGCAAGCAACATTCCCGTTTTATCCAAAACGACGCGCGACGAGCCGGACTATGACAAACTCATGCGCTGGCGGTTATCCGTGTTAAAAGAACACGGCTTGGGTTTGAACGAAATTCAAGCAATCATAAAAACCCTGCAACCCTTTGACGGCGCGAAAGCGTTTTTAGACGAGTTGCGCAGCTTTGCCCAAGTAGTAATTATCAGCGACACGTTTACGCAATTTGCCGCGCCGCTTATGGAAAAGCTGGGCTATCCCACTTTGTTTTGTAACGAGTTGCAAATAGCGCAAAACGGCGAAATCGTCGGATATAAGATGCGCGTGGAAAACTCTAAATACACGACGGTAAAAGCGTTGCAAAGTATGGGGTATGAAACGATTGCGTTTGGCGATAGCTATAACGATTTGGGTATGATCAAGGCGAGTAAGGCAGGCTTTTTATTCCGCACTACGCAAGAAATTAAAAAGGCAAATCCGCACGTTCCCGCTTTTGAAACGTACGAAGAATTGATGAGAGAAATTAAGAAACATTTTTAAGGAAGAAAAAATTTATGGATAAAAACAGCAATTTGCGCCCCGAAACGATGGCGCGTATCAATACTCCCGCGCTTGCAAACGCGTTTATCGAAAAGCAAGTAGAGCTCGTGCGCGAGCAAGTAGGGGATAAGAAAGTACTTCTTGCCCTGTCCGGCGGCGTGGATTCGTCTGTCGTTGCCGCACTTTTGATTAAAGCAATCGGCAAACAACTCGTTTGCGTGCACGTCAACCACGGTTTAATGCGTAAAAACGAATCGGAAAACGTAGTGGAAATTTTCCAAAACCAGTTGGACGCAAACTTAATTTACGTTGACGCGACCGACCGCTTTTTATCGCTTTTGGACGGCGTAAGCGATCCCGAACAAAAACGCAAAATTATCGGTAAAGAATTTATCAACGTGTTCGCGGACGAGGCGAGAAAACAACAAGGTATCGAGTTCTTGGCACAAGGCACGATTTATCCCGACATTTTAGAAAGTATCAAACAGGCAGAAGGCAAAAAAGCGGTCAAGTCCCACCACAACGTCGGCGGCTTGCCCGAAGATTTAGCTTTCGCACTCGTAGAACCTTTAAAGCTTTTATTTAAAGACGAAGTACGCGTAGTAGGCGAGGCACTCGGTCTTCCGCATGCGATGGTATACCGTCAACCGTTCCCCGGCCCTGGTCTTGGCGTAAGATGTTTGGGCGCGATTACGCGCGATCGCTTGCACGCACTCCGCGAGGCGGACGCGATTTTGCGCGAAGAGTTCGATCATTGCGGACTTGCCGAAAAGGTATGGCAATACTTTATTGCAATCCCCGATATGAAGAGCGTAGGCGTAAAAGACGACAGCCGTTACGAAGGCTGGCCTGCCATTCTCCGCGCGGTGAATACCGTCGATGCAATGACGGCGACGATCGAAGAAATTCCTTACGCCGTTTTACATAAAA
>JAZSMB010000016.1:0-3495 GCA_045535685.1 Candidatus Scatosoma sp. | reverse complement strand
GAAAAATATGGAAGAAAAAACGATTTTAGGAACAACGGAAGAAATGGTTTCAAAAATGGGAGCGCTGTTGATTGAAAACGAAACACCTATGACGAAGGCGACTATAAAAGAATACATAAAACCGTTTAAAGTGCTTGGCGTATTGATGCTGAGTTTAGGTATTTTAATCGGTGTTTTAAACAAATTCGGACTTATTATGGAAGAGTTATTTTTCATAAGTGCGGCATTTAGTTTTTTAGGAATATTCGTCGGGTTGGTTTTTTGTTTGTTGGCGCGGAAACACGTTAAAAATCCTGCGTTTAAAGACGGGGTAAAAAACGTTTATTCTTTTTATGAAAACGGAATAATTGTTCGGGGTTTTGATGAAGTGCAGAAGAGTGTTGGAGAAATTTCTTATCAACAAATTACGAAAATTGCCGATTCGGGCAACTTTTACATAATCACAGTCGGTCAGATTGCCTATTTGCTTGACGATAGGGTGTTTACGATAGGCGACGGTGCACAACTTTGCAAGCTCCTGCAAGAAAAATGCAACCCAAAGATCATCAAATTAAGAGAAAAGCGCCATCGTTTATAAAAAAGTAAATATTTCATGAAAATACATAAAAAGAGCGCGCAAATTATTGCTTTTTTTATCAAAATACGATATAATATTTTTCGGTAAACGCGTGTTTATCGAGAGAAACAAATAAAAAGTTTTTAGGAGAAAGATTATGCCTTTGGTGACAACAAAAGAAATGTTTGCAAAAGCGTACGCAGGCAAGTATGCAATCGGTGCGTTTAACGTAAACAACATGGAAATGATTCAAGCAATCGTAGAAGCGGCGAATGAAGAAAAATCGCCCGTGATTTTGCAAGTATCGGCAGGTGCGAGAAAATACGCCAACTCCGTATATTTGAGACACTTGGTAGCGGCGGCTGCGGAAACGACGGATATTCCCCTTGCAATGCACCTTGACCACGGCGCGGATTTTGAAATTTGCAAAGCGTCCATCGACAGCGGCTTTACGTCGGTTATGATCGACGCATCCTCCCATCCTTGGGAAGAAAATATCGCTATCACCAAAAAGGTAGTCGAATACGCTCACGACCACGGCGTAGTGGTAGAAGCGGAACTTGGTAAACTTGCGGGCATCGAGGACGACGTAAACGTTGACGCGGCTGACGCGCAATTCACCTCCCCCGACGAAGTAGAAGAATTCACGCAAAGAACGGGTATCGACTCGCTTGCAATCGCAATCGGGACCAGCCACGGCGCGTATAAGTTTAAACCCGGTCAAGATCCCAAACTTCGTTTGGATATTTTGGAAGAAATCGGCAACAGATTGCCCGGTTTCCCCATCGTTTTGCACGGCGCATCCTCCGTTCCTCAAGACAAAGTTGCTATCGTCAATCAATTTGGCGGTCATATGCCCGACGCAATCGGTATTCCCGAATCCGAGCTTAGAAAAGCGGCGCAAATGGCGGTTTGCAAAATCAATATCGACAGCGACCTTCGCGTAGCGTTCACGGCGGCTCTTCGTAAGCATTTCAACGATTTCCCCGGTCACTTTGATCCTCGTCAATACCTTGGCGACGCACGCGCTTGGATGAAAGAAATGGTTAAACACAAGATCGTCAACGTGCTTGGCTCGGCTGGCAAAATCTAAACCAAAAACGACATATACAAAGCGGAGTTTTCCACGTGGAAAACTCCGCTTTTAACATTGTGTTTTTAGATTCTTCATTTCGCTTGCGCCACATTCTGAACGAAGTGAAGGATCTAATGAATAATAATTCCACAACGCGTTGCAACGCAATTCACGCGAGCGGAGGCGAGCAATTCATGCGAGGAACACGCAATTCACGCGAGTGTACACGAGCATTTCACTTCAACCATCGGGGGCAGGTATGCGTTGAACGCAAAAAAAGCGGCGAGCTTACAAGCTCGCCGCTTTGTGATATTTTAAATAAGAAACTTATTTATTTTGCGTAGGTTGGTTGAAATTTTGCACGGGATAGCCGTAGTTTGCCATAGGGGGATAAGGGAACGGCATCGGGGGGAACGCCATGGGAGCAGGTGCCATGATGGGCGCTGCTTGCACGGGTTGTTGAGGGAACGGGTTTGCTAAAGGCGCTACGGGTGCGGGTGCATACGTTGCGTTGAAAGCGGGTTGTTGTTGGCAAACAACGGGGGAAGGATCTTCCATAACCGTTTTGGACGTCTTCCATTTTTTCACTTTAACCGGCAACCAAAGCCCGTAAATGCAAACGGTGATAACCGTAAAGAAGAACCATTTGATAATGTTGCCGAACAAGCCCCAAGCGCCGCCTTTGAATTTTAAGCGTTTGCCGTTGATTTTCGTATGACGAACAGCCCAACGTTTAAAAACGACGTACGACCAAGCGATTGCAAAGAATAAGCCGATGAGCACCAAAACGCCCGCCGCGATCACGAAAATTAAGTTCGAGGCGGTCAGCAATTCTTCAAAGTTCAAATTTTGCAAATCGAACGGAGTCATAAAATACAAAAGTGCAAACGCTGCAACCGCGGGGATAATCAATCCGCCAAGGAAAGCAAGGAAAGAAAGCAGACAAGTACCGATCAAGCCCAAAAGACCGCCGTCAAATTGGCTTGCGGGAACACTTGCAGGTACGTTTTGCACACAAAGCGTAGGTTTATTTTTCGCCATAATCGTTCACTCCTAAAAGTTTATCTTTAAACGTTTGATACAATATACGATTGTACTTACTTTATTATACTACAAAAAAACAAAGTTGTCAATACTTGTAAAGCAGGAAAAACGCGGTTTTTTTACATTTTTTTATACACGCGCGCACGTGAGGGAAGTATAAACAAAAAATCGAAGGAAAAACGCAAAGAATTTTGTCAACGCTCGTGTAAAATTATTGACGAAAGGGAAAAAGTATGGTAGAATATTATCGGACGAAAAGGGTTTCCACTTTTTTTCCGTTCGCAAAAAAACAAAAATAAATTAAATTTTTTCATAAAAAGGAGAAAAAAACTATGGCAAACGTTAAAGTTGCAATCAACGGTTTCGGTCGTATCGGCCGTCTTGCGTTCAGACAAATGTTCGGCGCAGAAGGCTACGAAGTAGTTGCTATCAACGACCTTACCAGCCCCTCCATGCTCGCGCACCTTCTTAAATACGATTCCGCGCAAGGCAGATACGCACTCGGCGACACGGTTTCCGCTGACGACGAAGCTGGTACCATTACCGTAAACGGCAAAACCATCAAAATTTATGCAGAAAAAGACGCAGTAAACTGCCCTTGGGCTGCGCTTGACGTAGACGTTGTGCTCGAGTGCACCGGTTTCTATACGTCCAAAGCAAAATCGGAAGCACACATCAAAGCAGGCGCGAAGAAAGTTGTTATTTCCGCTCCCGCAGGCAACGACCTTCCTACCATCGTTTACAGCGTAAACGAAAACACGCTTACCAAGTGCGACGCAATCATCTCCGCAGCGTCCTGCACCACTAACTGCCTTGCTCC
>JAZSMB010000049.1:0-4139 GCA_045535685.1 Candidatus Scatosoma sp. | reverse complement strand
GAAAATTGATATTTGAAACAAAATTAGGTACAAAAGAACCCGGCGTTTTAAATTTACTTATAAATCCTAATAAACATATTCAATTTATTTTTTCGCATCCCGAAACGTTAATTTATCAAGGGGATTAAACAAAATTATGCCACGACACCCGTTTCCGCCGTTATATGATAAAGACTCGAAAGTGCTTATTTTAGGCAGTTTTCCGTCTGTGAAATCGCGCGAACAGCTATTTTTTTACGGTCATCCGCAAAACAGATTTTGGAAAGTGATTTCCGCCGTTATGAACGCCAAAACGCCTCTAACTATCGAAGAGAAAAAGACGTTTTTGCACGCAAACCACGTTGCGTTATGGGACGTAATTGCATCTTGCGAGATCACGGGTAGTTCGGACAGTTCCATTAGAAACGTCATCGCAAACGACGTTACGGTTATATTAAAAAACGCCGACATTCAGCAAATTTTTGTCAACGGAAAAACGGCTGAAAAGTATTATAACAAATATATTCGTGGGGTAATTGGTCGGGAGGCTATTTGTTTGCCATCCACTTCGCCTGCAAATGCCGCTTGGAGCATAGAAAAACTCATTCACGCTTGGAAAATGATGAAAACGTATATTGATTAAGTAAAAATACCACGGAGCAAAATTCCGTGGTATCGTTTATTTTAAGAGGCAAGTTTATCAAAGTTTTTCAACGTTGATGAGGTTAGAGTTTCCGCTCTGACCGTTTGGCGTACCGCCCGTGATAACGATAGTGTCGCCTTTACTTGCTAAACCGCTTCTTAAAGCCGTTTGTTTTGCGAAATAGAACAAAATATCAACGGAAGTGTATTCTTCTGCCATGGCGGGATAAACGCCCCAACTGAGCGCTAATTTGCGGTAAGCATGCACGTCGGTGGTTATCCCTAAAATTTGAACGTTCGCTCTAAAACGCGAAACCATTCTTGCAGTTGCGCCCGTACGCGTGCATACGACGATGGCTTTTGCGTTTAAGTCTTTTGCAAGTGTCGACGCGGAGTGCGAGAGAGCTTCCGAAGGATTTTTAATTGCGAAATGCTCGATGGATTGAATATATTCAACGTGGTTTTCTGCACGTTCGACGATTTTTGCCATTGCGGCAACAGATTCTATGGGATATTCGCCCGCTGCGGTTTCGCCAGATAACATAACGGCAGAAGTACCGTCGTAAACGGCATTGGCAACGTCGGAAATTTCTGCACGCGTGGGACGGGGGTTATGAATCATGGATTCCAACATCTCAGTTGCGGTAATTACGCGTTTTCCGTGGATACGGCATTGCGTAATGATATATTTTTGGATATCGGGCAATTCCTCATAGGGGATTTCAACGCCCAAATCGCCGCGTGCAACCATAATCCCGTCGCATACTTTCATAATTTCCAAGAGATTGTTAACGCCCGCGCGGTTTTCAATTTTGGCGATAACGTCGATATGTGCGCCGCCGTTTTCTTTTAAGAAGTTTTTCGCATCGATTACGTCTTGTGCTTTGGAAACGAATGATAAGGCTACGAAATCCACGTCTTGCTCAATACCAAATAATAAGTCGGCTTTATCCGCTTCTGATAAAAATTGCATACGAAGTTGCTTGTCGGGGAAGAACATCGACTTGCGGTTGGATAATTCGCCGCCGATTTCTACTACGCAACGCACTTGCGGGGCTTTGCTTTCCAAAACACGAAAAACGATCATACCGTTGTTTAATAATATTTTATCGCCTTCGGTTAAATTTTCGCAAAGTTCGGGAAAAGAAACGGATACGCGCGTTTGATCGCCGATAATATCTTCGGTGGTAAACGTGAAAGTGTCGCCTGCGTTCAGCGTAATTTTCCCGTCTACGAACGTTCTAATACGGAATTCCGGTCCTTTTGTGTCGAGCATAATAGGCAAGGGAATACGCTTTTCTTGACGCACCTGTTTAATCATCGCAATTTTTTGGGCGTGATCTTCGTGTGTGCCGTGAGAAAAGTTCAGACGGATTACGTCGCAACCGACTTCGGTTAAACGAGCGATGAGTTCTTTTGCGTTGGTGGCAGGGCCAATCGTGCCTATAATTTTGGTTTTCTTCATACTTATAAACTCCAAATGAACGGGGGTTAAAAAAATAAAAATCTATTCTATTCTACTATTTTTTTTAGAAAAAAGCAAGGGAAACAGGTGCTTTTTTTTTAAGAAAGTGGTATAATGTATAAAGATTTGAGTTGATTATACGGTCGCGGGGTCGTAAATCGACCATGAGGAAAGTCCGAGCAGCATAGGACAGGGTGCCTGATAACGTCAGGTGAAGGCGACTTTAAGGATAGTGCAACAGAAATAAACCGCCGCATACGGCTCGACGTAAGTCTTGAATATTTTCTTTATGGAAATTACCTGTTTGCGGTAAGGATGGAAAGGCGTGGTAAGAGCTCACCGATAGCGTGGTAACACGCTATGCCATGTAAACCCCACCCGCTGCAAGATTGGGTATTCGTCAATAGGGCTGTCCGTCCGACGAATTACCGTTAATATCGCTTGAGCTTGTCGGCGACGGCAAGACTAGATAAATGACCGTACACGACAGGACTCGGCTTACAGATCATCTCAAATCCCTTAAAACACGGAGAAATCGGTATAACGCGCCGATTTCTTTTTTTATAGCGGCAATATAGCTTGATAAACACTCTTAAAAAAACATTTGACATAGTACAAACTCTAAAACACATACGATAGATTAAAAGTTTTAAAAATGGAGAGCGGAGCGTATGTTTTTAGATTTCATTTGGTCGTTGCTTGGCAAAATCGTCTTTTTTACAGGAGCAATCGGAGGGAGAAATTCTTTTCCTAAACCGCTCTCGAAAGAAGAGGAAAATCGATACTTAACTTTAGCCGCACAAGGGGATAAAAATGCAAAAGAATTACTCGTAAAACACAATATGCGTTTGGTTGCGCACATTGCGAAAAAATATTCGGGCGCGGCGGAATCGGACGATTTACTCTCGGTAGGGAGTATGGGGTTAATTAAAGCGATTAATACCTATCGGCAAGGTCACGGAACGACGCTTTCGACCTATACGGCGCGGTGTATCGAAAACGAAATTTTGATGCTAATCCGTTCTAATAAAAAGCATAAAAACAATTTATCGCTTTCCGAGCCTGTGGGCGTGGATAAAGACGGTAACGAACTCACCTTGATGGATTTACTTTTTGAAAAAGAAGATTGTGTCTTTGAGCAAGTAGAGCACTTGGTACAACGAGAAAAATTGCTGGAAAGCATACGCCGATTGTTAAGCGAACGAGAATATACGATTATATGCTTGCGTTACGCATTGAAAGGGGGAATACCGCTGCCGCAAAGAGAAGTGGCGAACGTTTTGAAGATTTCGCGCTCGTACATATCGCGTATAGAAAAACACGCAATAGAAAAGTTACGCTTGCATTTAAAAGCAGAAGATTTTTTGGATTGACGGCTTATAGTGATAAAAAAGGGAAAAAATTGCTAATTTTTATAAAAACCGAGTAAAAATACCCTTTTCATACTTGTATTTTTTTTTCGAATATGTTATACTGTAAGCAGTCGAATTGCGGATTCGAACGTTTTTTGGCGCAAAAATGCGCAAAATGTCGCTCGAAGGGTACATTTGGCTGCTTGATTTAGGAAAAAATATTTGGAGGAATTCACAATGACAATATCACAAGATGTTGCACAAATGTTCTGCGTTGCTAAAGGCGCAGGCGTTGCTCGTCACGAAAACGCTGCTATTCCCGAAGAAGGCAAGTGGGTTCACGCGAAAGAGATCAAAGATATCAGCGGTTTCACGCACGGTATCGGCTGGTGCGCGCCTCAACAAGGTGCTTGTAAACTCAGCTTGAACATTAAGCAAGGCATCATTCAAGAAGCGCTTGTTGAAACCATCGGATGCTCGGGTATGACGCACTCTGCGGCTATGGCTGCGGAAATTTTGCCCGGCAAAACGCCTTTGGAAGCGTTGAATACCGACCTTGTTTGCGACGCTATCAATACCGCGATGAGAGAATTGTTCTTGCAAATCGTTTACGGTCGTTCGCAATCGGCGTTCTCTGACGACGGTCTTGCAATCGGTGCAGGGCTTGAAGACCTTGGGAAAGGTCACCGTTCGCAAGTGGG
>JAZSMB010000172.1:0-8316 GCA_045535685.1 Candidatus Scatosoma sp. | reverse complement strand
GTATTGAGTTTTATGCCTTCCGTTTGTGCGCGCCCGTGCAAATCGCTGTAGTTTACGGGCTGCTGCGTGGGTGCACTCGTGGGCGCGTAGTAGTTATACTGCGTGTTTTGTCCCGCGCTGTAGCCGTACGCATATTCGTTTTGCGGCGGATAGGGTGCGGAATATTGACGGCTGGAAAATTCGCGTTCAGCGTTTTTCAAATCGTTTTCGCGGCGAGAAAGATCCAATTCACGTTCACGCAAATCGTTGATTTGCCGTTGCAAAGAGGCGGTATCGGCAGAAACGCGTTCGCGCGCGTCTTTTTGCGCTTGTTCGATTTGTTCTTTTTCCTTTTCAAACGCCGCTTTATTTTCCGCAAAATCAACTTTTTCCTTTTCCAAAGCACGTACGCGTTCGTCGTGCTGTTGCTGCTCAAGATGTAACGCCGTGCGCTCGTGCTCCAACTTCTCTAAATTTTCGTTAAAGAGTTTCACTTGCGCGTTATACGCAGCGAGCTTATCGGCAAAATCGAATTGTTGCGCCGCTAACGCGTTTTTGCGGGCGATGAAATCGAGTTGTTGCTGATTGTACGCACTTTGACGGGAGGCGAGTTCTTTTTGCTGGGTTGCTAATACGTTCAAGTCTTCTTGCAGCTTATGCGTATTGCGCAAAAGTTCCGCTTCCTTTGCTTGTAATTCGTCGCGGAAACGTTCCATTTCTTCGCTGGACGCGTTCGTTTCCGTTTGTTTATCGTCAAGCTGTGCCTTGCTTTCTTCCAAAGCAAATTCGCGTTGCGTCATTTCATACGTCAAACGGTCGATTTCCGCGCGCTGTGCTTGTAAACTCTCTTTCAAATCATTCAGCTCCGCGCGTTCACGTTCCAACTGCGCTTTGCTTTCTTCCAAAGCCGCGTTGTCGGTGCGAAGAGTGTCGCGTTCCACTTCTAAAACTTGCAACTGATTTTTTAATTCTTCGCGTTCTTGTTCAAGCGCGGCGAAAGTAGTGGAGTTTTCTTGCTCAAACGAACGGATGTTTTCTTCGTTTTGCTTAAATTCTTCTTCCAAACGTGCAAGCGTTTCCTCGCGAGCGGTTAATTGTGCGTTTTTTTCATCGATTTCCGCTTTCAACGCCTGCATTTGCGCCAGTTGTTCTTCGGTAGTGCGCTTGTCCGCGTCTAATTTTTCTTTTTGTGCGTCTAACTGTGCTTGTTGCGCGCGAAGTTCCACCGAACGGTTATAATATTCGCTCGCACGGCTATCTTGTTCGTTCTTTAACGCGGTAATCGTGCTTTCTTGCGAAGAAACAGCCGCGTTTAACGCGTTGATAATCGATTGCTTGTCCGCAAGCTCTGCTTGTAAAGCAAGTGCTTGATCTTTTGCTGCTTGCAATTCTTCTTCGTTCGCGCTGCTTGCCGCTATTTGCGCCGTTTCTACTTGCCGCTCTAAATCAGCATTTGCTTCTTGCAAAAGGGCAAAATCGCTTTTGATACCCGCAAGTTCGTTCTTGGTTTCGTCAAGTTCGCGTTCTTTCTCGTCAAACGCCGCTTGTTGTGCCTCTAAAAGCGTTTTTAACTCTTTAATTTCCGCGCTTTGGAGTGCAAGCGTTGCTTTTGCGTCGCCAATTTCCCGTTCTTTTTCTGCAATCGAGAGTTCCTTTGCCTCAATTTCGCCTTGTTTTTCACTCAAAGCGCGTTGTTTTTCTTCCAGCTCAGCCGATTGCGCGTCGATTTTATCTTTCAGCTCGTTAAAATCGCTTTTTTGTTCGTTGATGGACGAACTTTGCGCAGAAAGCAGGGCACGTTCGCGTTGCAACTCGTTTCTCAAACTATTCAGCGCGGTTTTTTCGTCTTCCAACGCCTGTTCGCGCGCCGCAAGCGCACGTTTTAATTCTACCAGTTCTTTTTGCTTATCCGTGATAAACGAAAAATCGTAGTGTGCGTTGCCGTCCGAGATCAAACTGTCGATGATTGTACGCGAATATTCCCATTCGGACAAGTTTTGTTCGGTTACCTTTCTCCCTGCATCGGTCAGCGAAAAATATTTTCTTCTGCCGCCGTTGGAGTAGTCGCCGTAGTACGAAGTGACGTATTTTAGCGATTCTAACCGTTTCAACGCGCTGTAAAGGGTGGGTTGCTTTAACGAATACAATCCGCCGCTTTTCTTTTCGATTTCGTTGATGATGTCGTAACCGTATTTATCGCCGTCGTACAAACTGCGTAAAATGATGGTGTTGATGTGTCCGCGAATCAAATCGGAACTGATACCCAGGTTTTGCTCTTCGCCGCCTGTCAATTCGTCTAATTCTTCTACTCTTTCGTCCATAAACCGCTCCTTTTGTAGGGTACTTTGTCTGACAAAATAATACTATGTCTGATAGAATAAGATACTATTTTGTGACGATTTATATATTATATAAATCAATTATATCACAAACATAGTAGTATGTCAATAGTTATACGATAAAAAAATGGAAAAAACGGCATTTTTCGCATATTTTTTTGATATGCATTCGTGCGCACGTATTGACATTTTTTGCCAAAAATGATATAATTTATTTACTATGAAACCGTATCAATTTAACCGCACGTTCACCGTGCAATATCGCGACGTCGATTTTAACGAACGTATCAAAATATCCTCTTTACTCGCGCTAATGGGCGACGCGGCAGGCGTTAGCGCGGACGAGCTTGGGTTTGGTGCAAGCTACGTAAAGCCCAAAGGATATACCTTTATGGTTGCGAACACGTATTTGGAGTGGGATAAGCCGATAAAGGTAGGGCAAAGCGTGCAATTACAAACGTGGCCGTTACCTCCCTCGCACGCAATTTTTAACAGAGAATACGTATTTTTAAGCGATCAAAACGTGCCGCTCGTTCGCGCAACTTCGCGTTGGTGCTTAATCGACGTAAACAACGGCAAAATCGTGCCGTCAAAAGTGATTGATAATCAAGATTATTCGACCTATAATACGCAAAAAGCGGTCGAAAACGTGCAATGGAAGATCCCTACGTTTTTGCCAAGCGAGGGGGAGTGTAAATTTACTTTGATTGTAGCGAATTCCGAATACGATTATAATATGCACGTAAACAACACGCGCTACGCCGACTATTGCTTGAACTGCTTTTCCGTTGCCGAGTTGACGAAACGGCGCATTAAAAAATTTTCCATTTCCTACGTAAAACAATGCCACGAGGGGGACGTTTTACGCTTTTATCGAAAGCGTTTGGACGATAACGCTTATTTGGTGCACGGGTTTAACGAACAGAACGAAATCGTTGTGCAATCGTACGTGGTTTTTGAAGAAAATTAAGGAGTAAATATGCGTAAAAATGCAGTAATTAAAACGCTTACGCCCATCGACGGCGGTGTGACCGCACCCGCGGGTTTTTCGCTGTATCAAACGTGCGCAAATATCCGTCGAAGTGGAATATCCCCTCAAACCGACGTGGTTTTGCTCTTTGCCGACCGCCGTTATCCCGTTGCGCGCGTTTTTACCGATAGTTCGTTTGTCAGCGCGGATATTACGCAGACGAAAACCCGTCTAAAAATAGGCAAAGCGCAATCGGTTTTATTGCATACCGCGCCTACGCTGAGTACTACCGACGCGTTAAAAGCGTCCAAACAAATCGCGCTGCTAATCGCGGAAAAAACCGGTTGCGATTACGATGATACGCTTATTTTATCACACGGAAAATTGAGTGGCGCGTATCCTTTCGAGCAACTATCAAGCGGAGTGATTCGCTTGGGGGAAAAGGTAAAAAAAGGCGATTTATTATCTCGTTTACATATGCAACCGCAACAAAAAAACACCTTCTTTTACCAAGCGGCGTACGCTTTTGAGCTGGGTGCGTTTCCTTGCAAAATCGGCGCGCTGCTTTGCTGTACTTCTTCTAAAACGACCGACCCCGTCGGCTTTACTTGCGTATTAACGACGGACGTTTGCATAGAAAGTGCGATGCTGCAAAAAGCCTTGCACTCCGCCGTTGCCGATACCGTTACGTTAACCGATTTCGGCGCAGAATGTTCTCCCTGCGACGCCGTTTGTATTTTGGCAAGCGGAAAAGCGCAAAACTCAAAAATCGATTGTGGAGATTTAGAATATAAAAAGTTTTGCGACGTATTAAAACGTGCGTTGCGCGTAATTTGCCGTTTAGCCCTGACTGTTTATAATCCCGACCGCCGATTGCTCGCCTGTAACGCAAGCGGTTGTCCGTCGATTAGCGCGGCACGCGCGGTTGTTAGCGCTTTTATACGTTCCAAATCGTTGCAAGCGTGTTTTTTAAGCGATGAAATAGACGCCGACCGCGTTATCTGCACGTTAGGGAGCGCGTATGAAAATTTGCGTATAGACAAAGCGGAAATTACGCTTTCTACGGAAAAAGGGGAAATTATACTCTTCGATTTGGGTAGGACGAGCGTTTTCCCCCGTGAACGCGCGAAAGAGATTTTGGATTGTAAAGAAATCGACTTGCATATCCGTTTAAACGATGGAAACTACCGCGCAAGCGGACAAACGTCGCTTTATTCGTTTAGCGAAATACATTAAGCGAATACGCTAAAAAAAGTTTTTAAATTTTTCTGTCGAAAAAAGGTTTTCAGAAGTTGACAAACGCACGCGCGTGTGCTATAATAATAAAAATTCGTTAGGTGACAAAATGATTTTTATGGACAGCGGAAGAAAACTGAACATGGCAGGGGATCGTAAAGAGTATGCGGCTATCGTTCTCAGCGGTGCTCGTTTTTCCGTTTTTCAAAACGTATTCGTATTTTCTCAAGTAGACTGATTTTCCAAAATCAGTCTTTTTTTTCACGTTGAGGGAAATAATCGGATATGAGCCAAAATGTAGAAAAAAAATTTTTAACGTAAGGAAAAATATATGGAAAAGAAAAAAGTGTATGTGACGTTATCGAACGGTAAAACGTTCGAGGGGTATCGTTTCGGGGCTGATGGAAACGTCGTCGGCGAGTTGGTGTTTTCTACCGGCATGCTCGGCTACGTAGAAACGTTGACCGATCCCAGCAACTACGGACAAATTTTCGTGCAAACGTTCCCGCTCGTAGGCAACTACGGCGTAGCGCGGGCAGACGCGGAAAGCGATCGCGCGTGGTTAAAGGCGTATATCGTACGCGAAGTATGCGACGCGCCCTCCAACTTCCGTATGGAAACTTCGCTCGATTGCTATATGCAAGAACAAGGCGTAGTGGGCGTTTACGGAGTGGATACGCGCGAGCTTACTAAAATTTTACGAGAAGAAGGCGCGATGAACGTAGCCATCAGCGATAAAAAGCTCACGAAAGCGGGCTTGCAAAAGCTGACGGCGTATAAGATTGAAAACGCGGTGCAAGCGGTAAGCCCTACGACGCAAACGGAATACGAAACTACGAACGCGAAATATACGGTTGCGCTTTGGAATTTCGGGGCAAAAAACAGCACGGTTGCTCGTTTACAAGAAAAAGGTTGCCGCGTGATTTCCCTGCCGCATACCGCGACGGCGGAAGAAATTTTAGGGGCGGGCGCAAACGGCGTAGTTATTTCCGACGGTCCGGGCGACCCCAAAGCCAACGCACAAGCGATTGCCGAGCTGAAAAACTTGCTTGGTAAAATTCCCGTCCTTGGGCTGGGGCTTGGGCATCAACTCGTAGCACTTGCGACGGGCGCAAACACGCTCAAATGCAAATACGGTCATCGCGGTAGCAACCAACCGGTAAAAAGCACGAGCGATGAAAAAGTATATATCTCCACGCAAAACCACGGCTACGAAGTGGACGCAAAAACGCTCAAAATGGGCAAAGTAAGCTTTATCAGCGTAAACGATCGTTCGTGCGAGGGGATTGATTACGACGATTTACAAGCAATCACGCTGCAATTCGTTCCCGAATGCTGCGACATAGGTAACGCAGAAAACCCCGTTTACAAAAAATTCTTTGCGATGATGGATAAGGAGTAAGAACAATGCCGAAGAGAAGTGATATTAAGAAAGTGTTGGTTATCGGTTCAGGCCCGATCGTAATCGGTCAAGCGGCGGAGTTTGACTACGCAGGCGCGCAAGCTTGCCGCGTACTCAAAAACGAAGGAGTAAACGTAGTACTTTGCAACTCCAACCCCGCAACGATTATGACGGACAAAGCGCTTGCGGACGAAATTTATTTTGAATCGTTCACGGAAGAATCGTTAAAGCGTATTATTATCAAAGAAAAACCCGACAGTTTGCTTGCCTCGTTAGGCGGTCAAACGGGTTTGACGATGGGCTGTAAACTCGCAAAATCGGGATTTTTGGACAAGCACGGCGTAAAATTGATCGGTACGAAACTCGACGCCATCGACCGCTCGGAAGATAGAGAACTGTTCAAAGCGACGATGGAAAAAATCAACCAACCGTGCGTGCCCTCCGACATTGCGTATACGGTAGAAGAATGCGTTGCCATCGCAAATAAACTCGGTTATCCCGTTATTATCCGTCCCGCTTATACGCTGGGCGGTGCAGGCGGCGGCGTTGCGTATAACGAAGAAGAACTCCGCTTAATTTCGCATAACGGCTTGATGCTTTCGCCCATTACCCAAGTACTCATCGAAAAGTATATTGCAGGTTGGAAAGAAGTAGAATTTGAAGTAATCCGCGACAGAATGGGGAATTGTTTGACGGTATGTTCGATGGAAAACGTCGATCCCGTCGGTATTCACACGGGCGATTCGATCGTCGTTGCGCCTGCGGTCACGCTTTCTACCAAAGAATATAATATGCTGCGCACGGCGGCGTTGTCGATTATTACCGAACTGGGCATTGAGGGCGGTTGCAACGTACAATTCGCGTTAAACCCCGACTCGTTCGAGTACTCGGTTATCGAGGTAAACCCCCGCGTGAGCCGTTCTTCCGCGCTTGCGTCGAAAGCGACCGGTTTCCCGATTGCGAAAGTGACGTCGAAAATCGCGCTCGGCTATACGCTGGACGAAATCGTAAACGACGTGACGGGCAGCACGTATGCTTGCTTTGAGCCGACCATCGATTACTTGGTTGTAAAAATGCCCAAGTGGCCGTTTGATAAATTCTTGTATGCAAAGCGCGAGCTTGGCACGCGTATGAAAGCGACAGGCGAAGTAATGTCGATCGGTACTTCGTTTGAGATGGCGATTATGAAAGCGGTGCGCGGTGCGGAAATTTCCACCAGCACGATGAATTATAAAAAGTTTATTCATTCCACCAAAGAAGAATTGCTTGCCAAACTCCCCGAAATGACGGACGAGCGTATTTTCGTCGTTTACGCCGCGCTGAAAAAAGGCGTATCGGTGGACGAAGTATTTGCGATTACCAAAATCGACAGATGGTTCTTAAACAAATTCAAAAACTTAATTGCCTACGAACAAGCGCTGCAAACGCAAACGCTTACCAAAGAATTGTACGAAGAGGGCAAACGGCTTGGCTATTTGGATAAAGATATCGCCGCAATCAGCGGTCAAACCGTTCCTTACTGTAAAAAAGCGGCGTATAAAATGGTAGATACCTGCGCAGCGGAATTCCCTGCGAAAACGCCGTATTTCTATTCGACCTTCGACGATCACAAGCACGACGAAGCAAAGCCGTTCCTTGAAAAGAGTGATAAAAAACGCATCGTCGTTATCGGTTCTGGTCCTATCCGTATCGGACAGGGGATTGAGTTCGACTATTCTTCCGTACATTGCGTATGGACGTTAAAAGAACTCGGCTACGAGGTAGCGATTATCAACAACAACCCCGAAACGGTTTCCACCGACTTTGACACGGCGGATAGACTGTATTTTGAACCGCTCACGCCCGAAGACGTACAACACGTTTTGGACGTAGAAAAGCCGTACGGCGTCATCATTACGTTTGGCGGACAAACGGCAATTCACCTTTGCTCGTATTTCGCAACGCACGGCATTCGCATTTTGGGTACGTCGGCGGACAGCGTTGACGCTGCAGAAGATAGAGAACGCTTTGAAGCGCTCTTGGATAAGTATGCAATTCCCCGTCCGAAAGCGTTGACGGTTATGACCAAAGACGAAGCGCTTGCGGCGGCGGACAAGTTGTCCTATCCCGTGCTTTTGCGCCCCTCGTACGTCATCGGCGGTCAAAATATGACGATTGCATTCACGCCCGAAGACGTAAGCAGATATATGGACGTTATTTTGGCGCAAGGCATCGAAAACCCCGTTTTGTGCGACCAGTACTTGATGGGTACGGAGCTCGAAGTGGACGCCATTTGCGACGGAAAAGACGTGCTGATCCCCGGTATTATGCAACATATCGAACGTACGGGTATTCACTCGGGCGACTCGATTGCCGTATATCCGCCGTATAACCTGGACGATACCATTTTA
>JAZSMB010000121.1:0-3441 GCA_045535685.1 Candidatus Scatosoma sp. | reverse complement strand
GATTGAGAAAATTTACGAAGTGGAAGCGTTGACGGGGGACAAGCGTAACGAACTTTCGCACGTAGCCATTTTCCCTGCCAGCCAGTACGCAGTCGGCACGGAAAAATTGCATAGCGCGCTTGCGATGATTGAGCAAGACTTACAAGGCGAAGTGCGTGCGTTCGAAGAGGCGGGCAAGCTTTTAGAAGCGCAACGGCTTAAACAACGCACCGAGCACGACTTGGAGATGATGCGCGAAATCGGGTATTGTAGCGGCATCGAAAATTACAGTAGATATTTCGACGGGCGCAAACCGGGCGAGCCGTCGTTTACCCTGCTCGATTATTTCCCTGCAGGCGAATTTTTGGTATTCATCGACGAGAGCCATATGACCATTCCACAAATCCGCGCCATGTACCACGGCGACTTATCGCGTAAGAAAAATTTAGTGGAATACGGTTTTCGTATGAACGCCGCGTACGACAACCGTCCGCTCACTTTCCCCGAGTTCGACGCGCGCGTACCGCAGGTCGTATTCGTATCCGCAACGCCCGCTCCGTACGAACTCGCACAGGCGGGACAAGCGGTAGAACAACTCATTCGTCCGACGGGCTTACTCGATCCAAAAATCACGGTCAAACCCACGCGCGGACAAATCGACGACCTGCTTTCTGAGATCAGAAATACGGTAAACGACGGGGGCAGGGTTTTGATTACTACGCTCACCAAGAAGATGGCGGAGGAATTAACCGACTATCTAAAAGAGCACGCGGTTAAAGTAAAATATATGCACAGCGACATTGATACGTTGGAGCGTATCGACATCGTCAACGGCTTACGACTGGGCGAGTTCGACGTGCTTTGCGGTATCAACTTACTCCGCGAGGGACTGGACTTGCCCGAAGTAAAACTCGTGGCGATTTTGGACGCGGACAAGGAAGGTTTTTTGCGTAGCGATACTTCGCTCATTCAAACGATCGGGCGCGCGGCGCGCAACAGCGAGGGCAGAGTAATTATGTACGCGGACGTAATGACGGACAGTATGAAACGCGCCATCGGCGAAACCGAGCGCAGGCGCAGCGTGCAAGACGCGTATAATAAAGCGCACGGCATCGTCCCTAAAACGATTATCAAAGACGTAAAATCCACCCTCAATATCACCAAAAAGCACGTGGGCGACGATATCAAAATGCAAGATATCCCCGACGAAATCGAAAAGCTAAAAGCGCTGATGAAAGTGGCAAGCGGACAGCTCGATTTCGAACGCGCGATAGAAATCCGCGATAAAATCGCCCAGCTCAAAGCCAAACTTCGAAAGGCGCAAAAATAAGGTGTAAAAATAAAAAACGCCCACCCATGTACGAGATGAAAAGGTAAAACTATGCAAGAAAATATCGTTATCAAAGGCGCGAAAGAAAACAATTTGAAAAATATCGACGTCACCATTCCCCGCAACAAACTCACCGTTTTAACGGGGCTTTCGGGCAGCGGTAAATCCACGCTCGCGTTCGATACCATTTTTGCCGAAGGGCAAAGACGGTACGTGGAAAGTTTATCTTCGTATGCACGTCAATTTTTAGGGCAAATGGAAAAACCGGACGTGGAAAGCATCGAGGGACTTTCGCCCGCCATTTCCATCGACCAAAAAACCACTTCGCGCAACCCCCGCTCGACGGTAGGCACGGTAACGGAAGTATACGATTATTTCCGTTTGCTGTTCGCGCGGATCGGCGTTCCTCATTGCCCCAACTGCGGCAAAGCCATTCGTCGTCAAACGGTGGACGAAATTTGCGACCGCGTTATGGCAATGGAAGAGGGGAGTAAAATTCTCGTCAACGCCCCCGTCGTACGCGGTAGAAAAGGGGAATACCACAAAGAACTTGCAAGCAATAAAAAGAGCGGTTTTGGCAGAGTAAAAATCGACGGAATCGTGTACGATTTGCAAGAAGAAATCAAGCTGGAAAAGAATATTAAACACAATATTTCGGTGGTGGTGGACCGTTTGGTCGTAAAACCCACCATTCAAAAACGCTTAACGGACAGCTTAGAAACGGCGCTCAAACTCGCCGACGGGCTGGTAGTGATCGATTGCGACGGCAACGAAGAATTGTATTCTGTCAACTACGCCTGCCCCGATTGCGGCATTTCGCTGGAAGAAATCGAACCGAGAATGTTCTCGTTCAACACCGTTTACGGCGCGTGTCCCACCTGTTCGGGGTTGGGCTTTAAGCAATTCGTCGATCCCGATCTAATTTGTCCCGACAAAAATAAAACGCTGCGCGAAGGCGCGATGAAAGTGACGGGTTGGAGCTTGGGCTCGAATTCTATGTCGCTGATGGAGCTTTCCGCTCTTTCCAAAGCGTATCATTTCTCTTTGGACGTACCCGTCAAAGATTTACCTAAAGAAGTGTACGATATCCTAATGTACGGCAGCGAAGAGCGAGTGGATATGCACTATCAAACGCGCTCGTTTTCAGGGAGTTTTAGAAAAACTTGGGAAGGCTACGTCAATAATTTGCAACGCAGATACGCAACGTCCACGTCGGACGGCGTGAAAATGGAAATTCAACGCTTAATGCGCAACGCACCCTGCGATAGCTGTCACGGCAAACGCTTGAAAAAAGAATCGTTATCCGTGCTCGTAGGCGGTAAAAATATTTGGGAACTTTGCGAGTTGTCGGTGGACGGGCTTTGCACGTTCATGGACGAACTCAAAGCCACGCTCACGCCCACCGAGCACTTGATCGCAGACGCAATCATCAAAGAAATCAACAACCGTTTGGGCTTTTTGCGCAACGTCGGGCTTGGGTATCTCACGCTCGCGCGGACGGCAGTCACGCTCTCGGGCGGCGAAAGCCAGCGTATCCGTTTGGCAACGCAAATCGGTAGTGCACTCACGGGCGTTTTGTATATTTTGGACGAGCCGAGTATCGGTTTGCACCAACGCGATAACGAAAAGCTCTTAAATTCGTTAAAGGGCTTGCGCGATTTGGGCAATACGCTGATCGTAGTCGAACACGACGAGGATACCATGCGCGCGGCGGACCATATCGTCGATATCGGCCCGAAAGCAGGCGTACACGGCGGCGAGGTAGTGGCGCAAGGCACACCCGACGAAGTTGCGGAAAATAAAAACTCGATTACGGGCGATTATTTGGCAGGCAGAAGAAAAATCCCCGTGCCTGCGGTACGCAAAACGGCGGGGAAACAATGGCTGGAAGTACGCGGTTGTACACAAAACAACTTAAAAAATATCGACGTAAAAGTGCCTGTGGGGCTGATAACCGCCGTCACGGGCGTGTCGGGTAGCGGCAAATCGAGCTTGGTTAACGAAATTATTTATCCCAAGCTTTCCAACGAACTCAACGGTGCAAAACACGCGCTTGGGAACTGTGAACGCATACATGGTATCGAGTATTTTGACAAAGTAATCGCCATCGACCAATCGCCCATCGGCAGAAC
>JAZSMB010000041.1:0-4739 GCA_045535685.1 Candidatus Scatosoma sp. | reverse complement strand
TGGCCTCCGACTTAGCGGAATACACGGGCGAGCCGGCGGTAGCGATTGAGCTTGCAGACGGACGTATCGTGACGGGAAAAACGAGCGGACTCCTCGGCGCGAGCGCGGCGGCACTTTTGAACGCTTTAAAAACGCTTGGCGAAATTGACGACGATTTGGATTTGATTTCCCCCACCATCATCGAGCCGATACAAAAATTAAAGGTCAACCACATGGGCGCGATCAACCCCCGTTTGCACACGGACGAAATTTTGATGGCGTTGTCCATTTGCGCGGTGTCGGACAGAATGGCAAAACTCGCTTTGGCACAGCTGGACAAGCTGAAAAATTGCGAAATTCACTCGTCGGTTATTTTATCACACGTAGATGAAAAGACGTTTAAATCGCTTGGTATGCGCGTGACGTGCGAGCCCAAACGCCAAACGAATAATTTGTATCAAGGTTAATAGGATAAAAG
Source organism: Candidatus Scatosoma sp. (assembly GCA_045535685.1). GTDB lineage: Bacteria > Bacillota > Clostridia > Christensenellales > Borkfalkiaceae > Scatosoma. The sequence goes on along the minus strand of JAZSMB010000041.1, from coordinate 4,282 downwards.
ACAAGCGCAACGTCTCGTTGCGCTTGTCTTTTTGCCGAATATTTTTTATTTATATAGATTGATAATTTTCTTTCCTTTTTTTGTTGCGTATTCGTAAGCAATTTTTGTACCACTCTTACGTTTGGCATGTAAGAGTGTATCGTATTTAGACGGTCGCTTTAATGGCGGTGTATAATGTTCGTTATAATAAAACACGCAATAGGTAGAATTGTCAATCATTTCATAGTTGCGTTCGATATAAGAGCATTTACCTGCATTTTCTAATTGATAAGGAAAATATGTTTCTTCATATAATTGAAGTAAATACTCTTCGTAAGATTTATCAATATGTTGATTCGCCGACCTAACGTACACCCTTTTAACAAAAGGGTATTTATTTTTCAATTCGCTGACAATTTCCCAAGATAAATTGTCAAACTCACTCATACTACCAAAAAGAAATGTCGTAATACCTTCGTTTATAAGCAAAACGATTGTTTCTTTTAGCAAAGCTATAAAATTTTCCGTTTTTTCAATAGTCCGATGACCAATAAAACAAGCTCGCATATTCCCTCGATTTTCGTGGTATTCCGTAAATAATTATACTAAAAATATATAATAAAGTCAATATCGTGGAACTCCACGAGATAATAATTTTAATAATTCATATAATATTTTCGTGGAATAGCGATAAGAAACTCCACGAAAGGTGATTATATGAATATTAACGATGCGATCATAAAAAGAATTGAAGAAATTTGCAAAGAAAAGAATATCAATGTATGTGGAGCAACGTTAAACGGCGGAAAATCGCCATCGGCGATATACGATTTAATTAAAGGACGAACAAAATGCTCCAAAGTATCTACGATCAAAGCGTTTTGTCAAGGCGCAGGTATCACTTTATCGGAATTTTTTGATAAAGACTATTTTAATGATTTTGAAGAATAATGCACGCATGAGAAAAACCACGGCTTTGAACCGTGGTTTTTTTATCATAATTTGTTCCATACAAAAAACAAAGCAAGATGCAAGCAAGACAAGGCGCGCAAGTTTTTTCGATGGGAGTTTACTTGCCGTAAACGAGCAAGAAAAAACGTAAGATTAACGCTGGATTTCGTGTTCTATTATCCGTATAGTTCGTTCCAAGCGAAGAAAAACAAAGCAAGATGCAAGCAAGCCAAGGCAACCGCGGCTTTTCCGCAGGGAGCGTACTGAACGTACGTGACCAAGGGAAAACGTAAGGCTAACGCTGGATTGCGCCGCATATTCTTTGTTTTTTTATTCAGGCAGTTTCATATCGCCTTCTCTTATCCACCCTTTCTTGCGCATAAATTCGGATATAACCAAATTTAAAATAGCAGGAAGAACAATCATCAAAAGGATAATCCCCACTACGCCAAGCGGACCAGACGTATAGTTAAACAAATCGAACACGCCAACCAAACCGCTCGTACCCATTCCGCCGCCCGACGCGCCGCATTTTAAGCCAAATACGCACGTGGAAAGCGGACCTAAAACCGCACTGGAAATAATCATCGGCAGCATAATAATCGGCTTTTTCATAATGTTAGGGATTTGCAGCATACTCGTGCCGATCCCTTGCGAGATGAGTCCGCCAACGCCGTTTTCGCGATAACTTGCCACGGCAAAACCGACCATATGGCACGCACAGCCAACCGTTGCCGCGCCGCCTGCAAGCAGCATCGCTTGATACCCTACGCCGTCCACACCGCCAGCAAGTACGGGGCTTGCCACCGCAACCCAAATTGCCGCAGACGAGGTAGGCATGGTCAAAAGCACGCCCATTATTACCGCAATTACAATCCCCATTACAAACGGCGTTGCGTCCGTTGCAATCGCAATCAACGCACCAAGTTGATTCACCAGCCAAATAAACGGGAATGCTACAAACACACCTGCAAACGAGAGTAATAAACTCCCCAAAGGCACAAGCAAAATATCCAACTTTGTCTTGCCTGCATACGCGCCTACAATTTCCACAACGAGCATCGTGACAACGTACGCGCCGATGGGATTACCGGGCGCGCCAAGCGCAAGCGCGGTAAGCGGAGCAGAGCCAACCATGAGTTTATCCGCAAACGCCCCCACCATACCCGCGACAGCGGACGAGAACACGAGCAATTTATTTTTGCCAAGCGCGTGGGCAATCCCCACACCGATCCCTGCGCCCATCAAGCTCTTGGCGATATTCGCTATGTATAAAAGGGTGTTTCCAAAATAATTATCTCCGATCCAGCTCGCAATTTGCGAAAGTATCGTCCCTGCGATGAGTGTGACGAACAGCCCCTGCGCCATACCCGAAAACGCGGTGATAAAATAGCGTTTGGGCAACGCTTTCAAATACGCAACGGCTTTTTTAGCAAAACAGTTTTTCTCTTTTACTTGTTCTTCCATGATTTTTTCACTCCTTGGAAAGTTTAATTTTATTATACTCTCATCATTATAAAAACGCAAATATTTTTTTATAAAAACGCAAAAAAGCCGTTTTTGTTCGTTTTGTGCATAAAAAACCGTCCGTTTCCAACGAAACGGACGGCAAAGTTTGAAAAAATGCGTTATTTCTGTTCGAAACTATCGCAACAGGTGCAACAACTTGCGTCTTTATTACAAGTGTTGCCAACGTGAATTTTTTTCAAAGTGCAATAATCGCCTGCACGGTTGTATTTACATTCGGTAACGCCGCAACCGATGCAAGTGTTCACTTCTTGTCTGTTTTCCATCATCATAACAAAAATTCCTCCTTTTTCGGTAAAAGCAGTATGGGTAAAATCTCAAAAGATTATTGACATTTTTAAAATTTTCTTGTAAAATAATAATAGGAATAAGAAAATACAGCGGAATTGTTTCCGCATAAGGAGAATAAGTAAATGAAAGTTTTATTAAACGCCGACGTAAAAGGCACGGGTAAAAAAGGCGACGTGGTAGAAGTTGCCGACGGGTTTGGCAGAAACTTTTTAATTAAAAAAGGACTTGCCAGCGTCGCAACCAACGCCAACGTCCACGACGCCGCGCAAAAGAAAGCCGCGCAAGAATTCCATAAAGCGGAAGAAGTGAAAGCCATCAAAGCACTCGCGGCGGAAATCGACGGAAAGAAAGTGCAAGTAAAAATTAAAACGGGCGAAAACGGTAAAACGTTCGGCAGCGTGACGGCGTCGCACGTAGCGGCGGCACTTGCAGAAAGCGGCTTTGACGTGGATAAAAAGAAAATTAAAATGGACAACGTAAAAACGGTCGGCTCGTTCAACGCGGAAGTTCGCTTAATGGAAAACGTTACCGCTAAAATTTTGGTAGAAGTAGTAGGTCTTTAATCAATTATGGAAGAAAAACAACCTGCTCCGCAGGGTAAAACTCCCCTGCCTCCTAAAATCACCAAAGAAAATTTTCAACGTGAGAACAGTAAGTATTCGCCGCTATTTACACAATTAAAAACGGTTTTATACGTAATCGCGTCTTCGCTCCTGCTCGCCGTATCGTCGTACGCGTTAATCGCGCCCAACAACTTCACCATCGGCGGCGTGAGCGGTATCGCGATTTTGATAAATATCGCAACGCACGGCACGATAAAGCAAAGCTGGATGCTATTTGCAATTAACTTACCCCTTATCCTGCTCGCGTTTTTCTACGTGAAAAAGCGTTTTGCCATTTTAACGACGAGTAATATCGTCTTACAAACGATTTTCTTAACCGTTCTGGAACAATGTTTCCCTAATTTTCGTATCGAATTTATCGGTGCGGGAGAACGCATTTTCGCGGCGATGGCAGGCGGTATCGGTATCGGCGCGGCAATCGCACTCGCATTCAAAATCGGCGGCAGTACGGGCGGTGTGGATATCATCGTAGTGATGATTCAAAAGAAATTTAACGCCTCGTCGATTGCCTCGATGATGTTCGTTTTAAATTGTATCGTTATCGGCGCGTCCTTTTTCGTACTTTACGATAAAAGCGCGACGATTGCCGTCAACATATTGCCCATTATGATGTCCGTGTTCGAGTCGTACTTGGAAAGCAAAACCAACGATTCGATTACCAACGGTTTTCAATCGGCAATCGAGTTTCGTATCATCACCAACAAACCGGACGAAATGTCGCACGCGCTGATGAAAGAATTAAGCCGCGGCGTAACGGCGTTGCCTGCAACGGGTATGTACACCAAAGAAGAAAAATCTATGCTGCTTTGCGTAATCAGCCGTAGACAAGTGACCACTTTACGCAGGATTATGAAACAAATCGACCCCGATTCGTTTGCGGTAATGTCGGGCGTTTCGCAAGTACTGGGGCT
>JAZSMB010000113.1:0-24447 GCA_045535685.1 Candidatus Scatosoma sp. | reverse complement strand
ACATATTGTCCAAAATAGAACGGTTTTCCTTCAACAGTTTGGTTGCGCGCGCATGCGCTTCGGTAATCAATCTTCTAATTTCCGCGTCAATCGTAGCCGCCGTTTCTTGCGAATATCCGCCACGGCCTTGGTGACCGTATTCCATACCCATAAACACGGGTTGGTCGCTGTCGTACGCCCCAAGACCGAGTTTATCGCTCATACCCCATTGCGTAACCATTCTGCGCGCAATCGAGGATACGTGTTGCAAATCAGCACTCGCACCCGTCGTTACGTCTTGGATAACGAGTTCTTCTGCAACTCTGCCGCCCAGCGACATACAAATATTGTCGATAAGTTTGTTATACGACACGTCGTTATCGTCCGTTTCGGGACGAGTCATCGTATAGCCAGCCGCTCTGCCACGGGGGATAATAGAAACTTCGTGTACGGGATTGCAGTGTTTGCAAAGGCAAGCAAGCACCGCGTGCCCTGCTTCGTGATACGCCGTACAACGTTTATCCGCTTCGGTTACCACACGGCTCTTCTTTTGCGGGCCCATAATTACTTTATTGATACCGTCGTAAAGTTCCAAATTACCGATGGTTTTCTTCCCTGCGCGCGCCGCCAAAATAGCAGCCTCGTTTAAAAGGTTTGCAAGCTCCGCACCCGAGAACCCTGCCGTGATACGCGCCACCGTTTTAAAATTCACGTCCGGCGACATGGGTTTGTTTCTTGCGTGCACTTTCAAAATTTGCTCACGCCCCTTTACGTCGGGCAAGTTCACGTTGATTCTTCTATCGAAACGACCGGGACGAAGGAGTGCGGGATCGAGAATATCTTCGCGGTTGGTTGCCGCCATTACGATAATCCCTTCGTTTGCCTCAAAGCCGTCCATTTGCACGAGAATTTGGTTTAAGGTTTGTTCTCTTTCGTCGTGACCGCCGCCAAGACCTGCGCCGCGGCGACGACCTACTGCGTCGATTTCGTCGATGAAAATGATACAAGGTTGGTTTTTCTTTGCCATATCGAACAAATCGCGCACACGCTTTGCGCCCACACCCACGTACATTTCCACAAAGTCGGAGCCCGACACCGAGAAGAACGGCACGCCCGCTTCGCCCGCTACCGCTTTGGCAAACAGCGTTTTACCCGTTCCCGGAGGGCCTACCAAAAGCACGCCCGACGGAATTCTCGCACCCAACGCCGCGAATTTTTTCGGGCTTTTTAAGAATTCGACCACTTCTTGGAGTTCTTCTTTTTCTTCTTCCGCGCCCGCAACGTCGGTAAAACGCACTTTCAAATTATTTTGCACGTGCGCTTTGGTTTTGTTGATGCTCATATTCGGGCCTGCGCCGCCTGCGGCGTTGCGCATAATCAGCCAGAACATAATCGCTACCAAAACGATACCAAGCAAGGGGAATAAGCTCGACCAAACGCTGCCCGCGTTGGGATCGGTCATTTCAAAGTTTTGCAAATTCATCAGCGAGAAATTTGCTACGCCTTGCTGTCTAATATATTCTTCCACCGCTTGGAAGGAGCTGAAATCGTAAATGCTCGGCATTACTACGTTATAGCTCGCCTGTAATTTTCCGTCTACGACGTACTGACCCGTCCATTTATACGCGTCCACGTACAACTCGTTGATTTCCCCTCTGGCAAGGAGCGCCAAAAATTCGGGGATCGATTTCGTTTGCGATGCGTTGATCATATCGGTGATAAAAATTGCCAGCGCGGCAAACACCAACACGCCTACGACAATCCAAATGATTGATTTTGATCTTTTATTCAACTTTTTTCTCCTTTTTTACCCTAATTGACTGTTTTTATATGAAAATTTTGGTAAGATACTTATTTATACCCATCACGCGCACGTTATAAACGCCTACGCGCGGTTTTTTATTCTTTACCGTTTCATTTTACCATATTTTTCCTATCTTTTCAAGTGTTTCTTTGTCGATTACCCGCAAAGAAAGAAAAAATTCATCTGTTTGACACAAATGAATTGAAAACTTTTATAATTTTTCTCTTGTTTTTATTTTTTTCTGCGCCCTTTCGTCATCCTGAATGGAATGAAGGATCTAAAAGGGTTGCACGAAAAATCTCAAAAACAACGTGCTTACTCTAAAATATTACTCGTGATAAAATCCACGCCCATTTTTTTAAGCGATCGCGCTTTTTCTAAACGATCCGTCGTCCAAACGTTGACGACAAGCCCCGCCGCGTGCAATTTATCCACTTTTTCTTTTGTAACGCAGTCGTCAAAAAGGTCGGCGTCTAACTTGTTTTCGATCATAAACGCAATTTCTTCATCCGTGCAAGTTTCCGTTAAAAACTGCGCGCTCGCGGTGGGATATTTTTCTCTTAAAGCAAGCAAATTTTCCGCCGCAAACGAGATAAACGTGACGCGCTCGAACCAGCCCATTTTTATTGCGATTTCCGCAATTGCCCATACCATGTCCTTATCCATCGGGTTTTTGAGCTCTAAAATCGCTTGTTTATCGTACTTTTTACAAATGGAAAAATACTCGCTTAAAGACGGCAAGCAAAGATCTTCCCGTTCCGTTTTTTCGTCGATATCTTTTAAACGGATTTTTCGTAAAATATCAAAATCCGTTTCTTCCACGTTGATGTCCAACCCCGCTACGCGCAACAAATCGTCGTCGTGCACGACGATGAATTTTTTATCTTTCGTCACGTGCACGTCCGTTTCAATGCCGTAATAACTTTTTACGCCCGCCGCCACGAACGCCGCGTTCGTATTTTCGCGCTCCAACCCGCTCACGCCGCGATGGGCTATCATTTTGATATTCCCTTTGTCTAAAAACTTGATGGTATCCATATCCTTCCTTTTATCTTCTTCTGCGATTGCCAAACAGTATAAAAACCCACGTCATAAACCGCAAGAAATATACGAGTGAAAGGAGCATGGACGCAACGTACGTTTGCGCCGCCGCCGATAACATTTGCTCTGCATACGGCAATTCTTCTTCCGTCATAATCCCTTGTTCTAAAAGCATTCTCTTTGCTCGACGACTCGCGTCAAATTCCACGGGCAGCGTGACGAGCGCAAACAAAGTCGCCAACCCATAGAGCGCCACGCCCGCAATCGCGAGCATATACCCAAGCGTGTATTCTTGCGTGAACCCCACCGATAAATCGAGTATCAGCCCCACCAGCACGAGCGGCAGAGCAAGTCGACTGCCGATATTGGTAATGGGCACGAGCACGGAGCGGAGTTTATACGGCAAATACCCCTTTTTGCGCTGAACGACGTGTCCGACTTCGTGCGCGGCAACGGCAACCGCCGCTACCGAATCGTTCCCGTACACCACCCCCGATAAATTCACCGTCTTTTTCGTCGGGTGATAATGGTCGGTCAAATTCCCTTTCACTTTTTCCACGCGCACGTCCTTGATATCGTTTGCGCGGAGTAAGCGCACCGCCGTATCGTAGCCGGTCATTCGCGAACGGGTGGGCACGGACGAAAATGCCTGAAAGGTTTTATTCACTTTCGCGCTTGCGCGCATTGCAAAAATCGAGCAAACTAAAATCAAGCCTAAAAACAAAAAATAATATTCGAACATGGTTTTCTCCTCGTTTTATAGTATGCGCGCCTTTTACAAATCTATTGCAAACGGATACAAAATAGATTTGGACACGCCCCGATCTTTCGCCGCGCGTTTGAGCGCTTCCTTTTTATCCAGCCCCGCCGCCATATAATGGCGAATATGCTCTTTTTCCGACAATGCGTTGAGCGGACTTATCTTTTCGCCCGCGCCTTCGACGAGGAGTACGTATTCTCCCCGCTTTTCGCCCTGCAAGCCGTCTAAAAGATTGAACGTAACCGTTTCTTCGTGAATTTTGGTAATCTCGCGCACCGCCGCGGCTTTTCTGTCCCCAAACACTTCCGCCATCGCCTTGATATCTTTATCCACGTCTTGGGGCGCGGAATGGAACGCGAGCGTTAAATCGAGGTCTTTATACTTTTCCAAAACCGCGCGTTTTTCGCTTTGTTTGTCGGGTAAAAATCCGATAAACGCGAACTTGTCGGCAGGGAGTGCGGAAAGCACCAACGCGGACACGAATGCGCACGCACCGGGAATGACGGTGTACGGCTCGCCCGCGTCGCGTAAAATTTTACAAACGACGTTGCCGGGATCGGACACGACGGGCGTGCCTGCATCGGAAACGATCGCCACGTTTTCGCCTTTTCTTGCGTGGTCGAGTATTTTTTGCGCCGCTTCCGTTTCGTTAAATTTATGGCACGCGTAAAGCGGTTTTTTAATTTCGTACGCGTTTAAAAGTTTGACGGTATGGCGGGTATCTTCGCAAAAAATAACGTCCGCTTGCTTTAACGTTTCCAACGCCCGCAAGGTAATGTCTTTTAAATTCCCGATCGGCGTTGCTACAAAACTAATCATATTTTCTTTTCCTTTTTTCTTGTTTCTTTTTAGATTCTTCGTTCCATTTCATTCCACTCAGAATGACAGGCGTGCGAGCAATGAAATGAAAAACTGCGTTTTTCGATTCACGCTTTTTACTTTTCGTTATAAATCGTGGGCAAAATTTCGCAGCTTGGCTTACCGCCCTTGACGCCTTCTACCATCACCAAATACGGTTTCGCGCCATACCTGCCCCCCACGAATTGTATTTTCTTTACTTCTATATTGCTTTGTTTGAGCGTGTAGCAAACCTCTGCGATACGGTCGGCTCTATGCAGCATACACACCCTTCCGCCAAATTTCAGCGCTTTCGCCGTCGCCCCCACAATCTCGCTAAGCGTGATGGTTATTTCCTTTCGGCAAATGGCTTTGTGATACTCGTCGTTGTCCATTCCGCCCGTTTCGTAAGGCGGGTTGCAAAGCACGAGCGAAAACTTTTCAAAGTACTCTTTGGGCAAATCTTGCAAGCGGCCTTGATAAAACGAAAACTCGTCAAAACCGTTATACTCCGCCGTCTTTTTCGAAAGCTCGGAAAGCTCTTCTTGCAGCTCAAATAAGGTATATCTAAGGTTCTTTTTCTCGTGGCGGTTGATCGCGTGAAAATGAAAAGCCACGATTCCGCTACCTGCGCAAAAATCGGCTACGACGTCGTTGTTTTTCGCTTTGGCGAACTTGGAAAGCAAAACCGAGTCGGACGTAAAACGGTACAGCCGCGTGTCTTGTACGATTTTTAAATTGTCGATTTTCATATCGTCCAAAACCTCGAACTCGCCTAAAACCACGTTGTTTTCCACGATGAAAAGCTCCTTTTTTCTTCTTTCTTTAAGTATAACTTAAAGGGGCGAAAAAGTCAATAGAATGCGGATATTTTTTCTCTATCTTTACATACTTTTGTCGTGAATACTTTATCGCAAGCTTTACAAAAAAATATAACGTTTTTACAATCGGTTTTACAATCGGAAGATATTTTATCGCATCTTTTTTCGCTTGCGGACGGCACGAAAGCCGCTCTTTTATACGCCGACGGAATGGTAAATAAAGCGGTTTTAGGCGATTTAATTTCGCGCCCGCTTTCCAAGCTCGATTTGCAAAAAGTTTACCAAAAACCTACGCAAAATACGAAAAACGACCAACCCATGTCTGCGACGAATGAGAAAAAGGGGCAAAACGATCTGCAAGATACCGTACAAGAAACGGCGCTGTTTCCCGAGCTGAAAACGCAAAACAAAGTGCAAGATATCGTAAACGAAGTGCTGGACGGAAACGCGCTGCTTCTGGTAGACGGAATGGAAATCGGCTTTATCGTAGGAGCAAAACTTTTACCCGTGCGCGCGGTGATCGAACCGCCTACCGATATCGCGGTAAAAGGCCCGAGAGAGGGCTTTATCGAAGACATCAAAACGAATATGGCACTCGTTCGCAAACGCTTAAAAACGCCCTCTTTGCGCTTTGAAACGTTGCGCGTGGGCAAACAATCGCAAACGGCGGTATCCCTTTGTTGGTTGGACGGAATTTCCGATGCATCGCTGAAAAACGAGTTAAAGGAAAAAATCGAAAATATCAATATCGACAACGTGCCCGATTCTTCGTATATCGCCGCGCTGATCGCGCCGCGTAAACACTCGGTTTTTCGCTGTATCGGCACGACGGAAAAACCCGATATTTTTACTGCAAAAATTGCGGAGGGCAGGGTAGGAATTTTGGTGGACGGTTCGCCGATTGCACTTACCGCGCCGTTTATTTTGTCGGAAGATTTTCAAAGCAGCGAAGACTATTTCGTGTCGCCGTTTATGGCAAACATCGTGCGGTTTTTACGGTTTTTTGCGTTATTTGTTGCAATTCTGCTCCCCGCCTTTTACGTGTCCGCGCAACTTTTCAAAATGCAGCTTTTACCGCTTGGTTTAATGCTTACCATCGCCTCGTCTGTGCGCGAACTCCCCTTGTCGCCGTCGATGGAAATGTTCGTGGTGCTGCTTTTATTAGAAATTTTAAAAGAGGCGAGTATCCGTATGCCCAAGTACGTAGGCATGTCGCTCTCGGTAGTGGGCGCGCTCGTTTTAGGCGAAACGGCGGTAAGTGCGGGCTTTTTATCCACGCCTGCCATCATCGTAGTGGCTTTAAGCGGAATTTGTATGTACACCGTGCCTAACTTCGTGGAAACGGGGTCGGTTTTGCGTTGGGTGTTTTTGATTATTGCCGGCGGAATCGGCCCGCTGGGTATCATTCTCTTCGCCGCGTTTTTGCTGTTTTATTTGATTTCGTCCGACTCGTTCGGAACGCCCGTTTTAGCGCCGTTTTCCCCGCTGATTACGCACGATTTGCGCGATACCGTCGTGAAATACTCGATGAAAAAGCTAAGTGACCGCCCTACCCTTTTTCGCTCGAAAAACAAAACGCGTTTGCGCGTGAATTCTAAAAAAGGAGAATAAGTATGCACCCGTCATCTATGTTATCTATGCCTAAAAACGATGAAGTCGTGGGGCGTCAAACGGCGTTTTTTGCGGCGTTTGTATTGCCCGTTTATAAACTTTTGGAGCTGCCGTCCATTCTTGCACGGTTTACCGGCGGGGATTTGCTGTTGCCTGCATTTTTGCAATATCTATTGCAAACGGGCGTTTTGTTCGCGCTGATTTTCGTCGCGTCGCGTCTGGATAAACCGATTTTTCAAGTACTCGAAGAACGCATCGGTAAGTGGGCGCTCGTTTTCTACTTTGCATATGCGCTCTATTTTTTACTTGCTTCCGTTTTACCGCTTTTGGATTTGGAAAAGTTCGTTTACGCGATTTTTTACGATACTTCGCCCACGTTGTTTGCGTTTGCGTTTTTCTTTTTATTTTCCGCGTTCGTGTGCACGAAAGGCGTTAAATCGCTCGGTCGGTTTGCCGATTTATCTTTGTTTTTATTTGTGTTGCCCTTTTTCGCACTCCTTTTTATGTCGATTGCCGAAGCGGACGCAACCAACCTTTTACCCTTCTTCGAACGCAAATTTGAGCATACCATGTACGCGATGAGTTATTCTTCTCCCCATTTTTCCGACGTCGCGCTGTTGCTCCCGTTTATCGGAAATTTGCGTTATAAAAAGAACGATAATAAAAAAATCTTGATCGGCTACGGTGCAGGCGGCGTCTTTACGCTTTTGTTTTTAAGCGTGTTTTACGGGCTGTATTCGTCCATCGCCGCAAGGGAACATTACGCGTTTGCCAAAATTGCGCAGTACTTCCCCGCGCTCACCGTCATCGGCAGAGTAGACTTACTTTTCGTTTACGCCTTAACCGTGGTGTTGTTTGTTTTTACCGCAACGCCGTTGTTTTGTTCGATCGATTTCGTTTCCCGTGCAGTCGGCACTCGCCGTCGCGCGCTATTTTCCGCAATCGTCAATCTCGCCGCATTCGTGTTCGTACTCTTTGGAAACAGGCATTACGACAAAATCTACGCGCTGTTTGGTAAAGGCTTGTTTCCGATATTTTGGGTGTTTTCTATTCTCATTCCGTTGAGTGTATTATTCCTGCTTATCAAACCCAAAAAGCAAAAACAACGAAAAAAGGAGACGAGTTATGCGTAACGCACATCAAAAAAATACCGTTCGGTATTACCTTATTTTAATTGCTTTTCTTTCTTTTGTATTTTTTTCAAGCGATTTTGGCTTGATTGACGTACAAAAAACCGCCATCGTTATGGCAGTTGGCGTGGATCGGGAAGAAGATTCGTTTATCGTTACTTCGCAAATCGCCGTGCCGCAATCGTCCAAACAAGGGAGCTCTACGGAAACGGTGCAAATCGTGAGTCGGGGAAAAACGGTCGCCGACGCGTTTGAAGAAATTAACGAAAAAACGGGCTGGTATCCCAAACTCGTGTTTTGTAAGCTGATTATTTTAGGCGAGAAAACCGCCCAGCAAAACGTGTTCGACGCACTCGATTTTTTCCTCCTCGACGAGTATTTGACGGATAACTGCCTGCTTGCTACCTGCGACGGACTTGCAAAAGATTTACTCAACACCCCCGCGCTCGTCGATTCTTCGGGGAGTTTGGCGATGCAAAAAGTACTTTCCTCGCACGCCGAGCGGGTGGGTACGGTAATGCCTTCTACCTTGCGAGAATTCGCCATCGGCTACTACAGCTCGTCCAAATACGGATTTTTGCCCGTGTTAAAAACACAGCAACAACAAGAAAAAATCGGTAAAGAAGATTCTTCCGGACAAAGCGGTTCAAGCGGACAAGGTCAAGGCGGATCGAGCGGGGAAAGCGGTGGATCCAGTGGATCAAGCGGACAAGGCGGTTCAGGTGGATCAAGCGGTTCAAGCGGTTCAAGCGGACAAGGCAGTTCCAGTAGCGACGGACAAAGCGGTTCAGGGGGACAAAGCGGTAAACAATCGGATAAACCGGTTTTCAGCGCAAGCGAAACGGCACTTTTCGTAAACGGTAAACGGGTGGATACGCTTACCGAAGAGCAAACGTTTGCGCTTGGGGCGGTAAAAAGCGATTTACGGCTCGCGTCCTATTCCGTGCCGTTAGAGGACAATCAAACTTGTACCCTTTCTATCAAACGCAACGATAAAAAGAATAAGTTTAAGATCGGGAAAGACGGTCGCGCCGTACTCAAAATCCGCGTCACGCTTACGTCGGGATTTTTAGATTATTCGAAAGCGTTGCCCTTAGATCAAACACGAGATAGCGGGGACGTGCCAAAGGGTGCGTTTGGCGCCGCAGAAAAACTTTTATCCGCGCAAATCACGTCCGTGTTTGAAAAATGCCGCGCGTGCGGTTGCGACGTGTTTGAACTGCGCGACAGTTTGCAAAAACACGCGTATAGCCGCTACGACGAACTCAAAGACACCGTGCTCGAAAACGCCCTCGTCGACGTTTCCGTCCGTTTTCAATCCGTGCGCTGACACGCTTTTTTGCAATCCTTTTTTGCTTTTTTTAACAAGCAAAAAACCGCCTTTATACAAATATGCTCGCTTGCATAAACAAGCTTGAATGTGGATAACTTTGCCCTTTTTTCAAAAAGAACGTTTGTTTGTGGAAAAGTAGTGTTTTTTTAAGCGATTTTACCCTTTTTTAGCGTATTTTTACCCTTGCTTAATCGCCTTATCCACACGTTTTTAGAACTTTTTTGTTTTGTTTAAAATTCGATTTTGCCTTAGTTGTCCACACTTTTTTGCCTTTTTAGCCTTTTTTTCTTAAAAATCGGTCGTTTTTTGCAGGTGAAACGGGATTGCTACGATTTTTTATCCACAGCGTTTTGTTATTTTTCGTGGACAACCCCGTTTTTATCCACAAAACCCTTTTTTGTGGGTGTTTAGCCCGATATGTATATTTTTATAATTGTATGTTTCGCGTTTTTTCGACGATACTTTTTATTTTTCGACAAAAGGGTGCTTGTGTGCGTTTTTAAACTTATCCACAAGGTTATAAAAGGCGCTTTTTTCGCAAGAAAAAACTCCCGCTCGTGATGAGTGGGAGTTTTATTTTAGCTTGTTTTGCTTATTGAGCGTCCGCTACAGGATAAACGCTCGCTTTCTTTTTGTCTTTGCCCATTCTTTCGTAACGAACCACGCCGTCAACGAGCGCGAAAAGGGTGTCGTCTTTACCGATACCAACGTTTGCGCCGGGGTGGATTTTCGTACCTCTTTGACGAACGAGAATGTTGCCTGCAAGAACTGCTTGACCGTCGCTGCGCTTCGTGCCAAGACGTTTCGCTTCGCTATCTCTACCGTTGTGGGAGGAACCCGTACCTTTTTTATGAGCGAATAAACTGATGAAAATCATTTTTATTTCTCCTTAAAGTCATTTTTGTGTCGGCTTGAATACCGTAGTTGCAATTAAAGTTCGATTTTTTCTACTTTAACTGCGGTAAAGGGTTGTCTGTGGCCTTGTTTTTTACGTTCGTTTTTCTTTGCTTTATACTTAAAGACGATGATCTTTTTCGCTTTATCTTGCTTAACGACCGTAGCAGTCACTTTTGCGTTTTCAACTTCCGCACCCGTTTTGATACCGTTATCGTCGGAAACCATAAGCACTTTAAACGTTACGGTGTCGCCTTCGTTCGCCGCGAGTTTTTCTACGCGTACAACGTCGCCTTCCGCTACTTTGTATTGCTTGTTTCCGTTATCGATGATAGCGTACATACAATTTTTACCTCCTCTTTCCAGTCTCGAAGAATATCCAAGGCGTGCGCTTTTAGAATGTTTTTTCTGTTTTTGCGCAACTTAAAACTAGCCCGTTTCTATCGGCTCGACTATCACTATACCATAAATATCGCTTATTCGTCAAGCATTTTTATCGCGTTTTTTATTTTTTCTTGTCTTTTGCGTATGTTTTTTATCAAAATCCAACACAATAAAGGTAAACGAATATAAGGAGAAAATTATGGAAAATCATACCCGTAAACAATCGGAAGAAATTTTAGCGGAAATTTATAGAAATGCGCAACTCGCTTTGCAATCCATTTCTAATATCGCACCCGAGGTGGAAGACGAAAAAGTAAAAGAAGAGCTTTCCCGTCAACACGAAGAATACGAGCGTTTGTCCGCAAAGGCGGTGATGCTTGCAAAAGACCGCGGCTTGGAACTTAAAGAACCGGGCGCGTTTAAAAAAATGATGATGTGGGGGTCGATTAAGATGAACACGCTCACCGACAACTCGCCTGCACATATCGCGGATATGATGCTGCAAGGCACGGTGATGGGGATCACCGCCCTTCGAAAATCGGAAAGTGAATTTTGCGTAGACGCCAACGACGAAACCGTCGCACTCCTTCATGAAATGCTTGAAAAAGAAGAAGAATTTGAAAAAATTTGGAAAGAGTATTTGTAAGTTTTATTTGGCTTTTTATAAAATAAAAACGGGGCAGGAATGCAATTCGTCGCATACCTGCCCTGCTTATTTTTATTTTTTACCGTAAAAGAATTGTATTTTTAAAAGTTTTCTTGTTTTACGTTTTCTTGGTTTTCTTCTACGTGTTTGCGTTTATGGCCGTGGAACCAATGGTGATGATGGGGACAATCGTCCTTGTCTTTTTCCGTGCTGTGATGAGGACGGAGCAAGATGAAGTCTACCAAAAGCGCAACGATATACAGCGCAAGCGTAAACCACAAAATATTTTGATAGCTGCCCGTCGCGTTGTAAATTGCGCCTGCAATTTGATTACCCGTCAAGCCCGCGAACGCCCAAGCGGAAAGCGCAATACCGTGAATAGACGAAATTTTACCCATACCGTACACGTCGGAAAGGAGGGTAGGCAAGTTAGAGAAACCGCCGCCGTAGCCAAGGTTAACCACTACGAGCAAGATCACGCAAAGCGCGGAAATTTTATTATCGATTGCGCCCGTCAAAGCCGCTGCTACGGTAAAGAGCAATTCGCTAATCAAAATAATTTTATACACGGTGTTTCTATCTTCCATATGGTCGCCGAGCGACGAATATCCCAAGCGACCGCCTGCATTAAACAGCCCCGTGAGCGCACACAAAATCGCAACCACGCTGCCCAAACCGATTTCGTTGTAAATGTATTTTTCATAGGAAATCAAGGCAAGCCCGCAAGTGATGTTGATATAGAATACCACCCAAATCGCGATAAATTTCGGGTCTTTGAAAATCGAGAAACGCTTAAAAAATTGCCCGATCGTTTGCTTTTCGCCGTGTTTTTCCACCCAGCCTTCGGGTTTTTTCAACAAAAGGTGGCCGATGAACATCATCGTAAACCAAATTGCCGCCAAGATATAGAGCGAAAACTCTACGCCGATGTTTGCTACCATCGGTTCGATTACGAACGAGAATACCATCTTCGCCGCGCCAAATCCCGCAACCGCAAGACCTGTTGCCAAGCCCTTATTATCCTTAAACCAAAGCATAAGCGTTTTTACGGGGGAAAGATAGCCAAGCCCCAAACCGATACCCATAATTACGCCGTAGAACAAAAGCACGAGGGGAATAGAGTGCAACCGCACCGCAAGCCCCGTACCCGCTACGCCGACCGCGAAACAAATCGTCGCAATTAAGCTGGATTTATGAATGTCTTTTTCGACAAAGTCGCCCAAAAACGCCGCGCTCATACCCAGGAAGAAGATTGCAAGCGAGAAAGCCCAACCAAGAGCGCTTGCGTCTACGCCCGCATTGACAAACGCCGTTTCAATCGCACCGCTGAAAAGCGACCAGCAATACACCGTACCGATACTGCAATGCAATAAAAGTGCAGGGATCGCAGCTCTCGTCCATTTGTTTGAAAGTTTTTTCATTCGTTTTACCTTCTTTTATAAAATCCTTGCCTATTATAGACCTATTGATTTATTTTGTCAACGATTTATGCAACCATTTTTTATTTTTCTTTCATTATTTTATCGCGCATACGTGTATATAAAAAGAGTAAAAACACGCTCTTTTATATAAAATACCCCACCCATGTACGCGATGAATGATAAAAACGGCACGTTTCGTGCCGTTTTTTACCTTTTTATCAAAGTGGTTGTTTTCTTTCTTTTCCCTGTCCGCGCGGATATTTAGGCGGTGTGTTTTTTACTTTTTTTACGACCGCGAGCGTACGCGCGCCAAATTCTTCGGGGAGCTCGTACGTCCTCGCGCTTTCCAGTTTTGCCCCCAGCGTTTTATACGCCGAGTGCGCCTCTTCTATCTCCGTTAAATCGCCGCTTTTATACGCGATGAACGTACCGCCTACTTTGACAAACGGCAGGCAATACTCGCTTAACGTATTCATTCTCGCCACCGCGCGCGCCGTTGCGTGGTCGTACTTTTCTCTAAACGCGTTATCCTTTGCCGCGTCCTCTGCGCGTAAGTTATAAATATGCACGTTGGTAAGATTCAATTTGTCCACAACCACGCGTAAAAATTCGCACTTTTTTCCCACGCTTTCGAAAAGGTCAAATTGTAAATCGGGCCGTAAAATTTTAAGTACGATCGACGGAAACCCTGCGCCCGAGCCGATTTCGCAAACGCGGGCGTTTGGTTTGAAGAGCGTTTTTCCCGCCGCGCTGTCTAAAAAGTGCTTATAAAACATCTCTTTTTCGTCTAAAATAGTGGTTAAGTTGTATTTTTGATTGTATTCGAGAATAAGTGCGCGAAACAAATCGAATTTTTCACGCATTTCCTCGAAAATCAACGTTTTTTCCTTTTGTAATATCTCTTGCATATCCATAGCCTATATTATATCACGAAAACAGCCAAATATCAACGCTTTTTTTTCCTTTTTTTATATATTTTCTTTGATACCTTTTTTATGCACAGCAAAGTGGACAAGGTTTTCCACATGTGGATAATTTCTGTGGATACCTACACTTTTTGCATATTTATTTTCTCTTTTCGTATATTTTTACATTTTCCTTTTTTGTAATTTTTGCTATCTTTCCACTTATCCACTTTTTCTGCACATTTTTATCCACCGTTTTTATACCGCTTGTCCACCGTCGCGCTCTTTTCGTTTTCTCCTTGTTTTGTAAGGCTTTTTTTTATCTTTTCGAGAGGTTGTACACATTTCCACCGACACTACTAATAATACTACTTATTTTATTTTTATTTAATCATCTATTCAAAGAGGAGTGATTGACGGTTGGCGCTGAAAAAAAGTTTTGATTTTCGTTAAAAAAAGTGGCAGAGGTAGATTGACAACTTATTAAGTTGTGGTATAATATACTCGTTGAAAAATAAGGGGACTTTTTATAGCGTATGTTTTTAGAACAAATTTCTTTACAACCAACGGAAAAAGCAAGTACTTGCGCGTTTACCGGGCATAGAGAATTGCCGCAAGATTTTTCCTATTTCGTATTAAAAAAGCAAATTGCCGCACTCATTGAAGAGGGTGTATGCACCTTTTATATCGGCATGGCGCGCGGGTTCGATTTGACCGCTGCAAAGGCGGTCATTGCACTCAAAAAGAAATATCCGCATATCAAATGGATAGCGTGCGTGCCCTTTTTCGGGCAGGAAAAACATTTTTGCGCGGCGGATAAAAAACGGTACGTGAGTTACTTAAAAAAGGCGGACGAAACGCAAATTTTATCCGAGTATTATTATAAGGGCTGTATGCACGAGCGCGATCGGTTTATGGCGGATAGAGCGGACGTTTTGGTGGCGTTTTTACGTCACGATACGGGCGGAACGGCTTATACCGTTCGTTATTTCCAAAAAAAGTACCCTTTCAAACGTGTTATTTTTCTTTAATAAGAAAAAAGCTTACAAAAAGGCGAGTTTTTACTTGCAAAAACATACCGTTTATGGTAAAATAGAATGGTACGTAAATCAAAGGGTTTATCAACGAAAATCAGCTTAAAAAACAGGAGAAAAAACATATGAAATTCGTATGTAACGGAATGGTTTTATCCGACGCGGCGTTTACGGTAAGCAAAGCGTGTGCGATGAAAACGGTCACCCCTATTTTGGAATGCATCAAGCTCAGCGCGCAAAACGACGTGCTTACGCTTACCGCTTACGACGGGGAAGTGTCTATTGAAAAGAAAATTTACGCCGAAGTTTTAGAAGAGGGAGAAGTGTGCGTAAACGGCAAATTCTTTGCCGATTTCATCGGTAAAATCTCCATGGAAGAAGTGATCGTACACTCGGATGAAAAAGGCGTGTTGATTCGCTACGGCGAAAGCGAAAGTTATATGCAAACGCTTCGCGCGGAAGATTTCCCTCATATCAGCACCAGCGCGCTCGACGCAGGGAAATATTTCGAAATTAGCGAAACGGCTTTAAAAGAACTTATCTCGTCGGTCGTATTTTGCTGTGCAACGGACGAAAGCCGTCCTATTTTAAAAGGCTGCTTACTCGAGTGTAAAAACGGCACGTTGTACGCGACCGCACTCGACGGATTTAGAATGGCGTGTTCGTACCAAGACGCAAGTGCGGAAGCGGATATGAAAATCGTTTGCCCTGCGCGCACTTTGGTAGAAATTTCGCGTATGCTCGAAGGGGACGGAACGCTGAAAATCTACGCGGATAAAAACCGCTTGTACGTTTCCGTTCGCGACAGCGTAATTACTTCGCGTTTGTACGTGGGCGAATTCGTTAGAAAGGAAAATATTTTCCCCGTCGACTTCACGACAAAAGTACTTGTGAAAAAAAGCGAACTTGTGCAAAGTATCGAAAGAGCGGCGGTTTTGACGCGCGGCGATAAAAACAACTTGGTGTTATTCGATATCAAAAACGGCAAAATCAACGTAACGGCGAACTCGGACATGGGTAAGGTAGAAGAAACCATTTCCGTAGAGCTTGAGGGGAAAGAATTGAAGATTGCGATGAACGGTAAGTTCTTACTCGACGCGGTAAAAGCGCTGGACGAAGAAGAAGTTTTGTTATCCTTTAACTCGTCGGTGTCGCCGTTTACGGTAGAAAACAAAGACGACAAACGCTCGCAATATTTGGTATTGCCGGTAAGAACCAGTCAATCTGCGTAAGAAAAAAGGAAAATAAACGCAAAAACGCAAGAAAAACGCTTGACGAAAATCGTAGATTTACGATATAATAGGAAAGCTGTCGCTTGTTTTGCGAGAGAAAAACAAAAAAGATACAAAACCAAACGGATAGGAGAAATATTATGAAAAGAACGTATCAACCCAAAAAAAGACAAAGAAGTAAAGTACACGGCTTCCGTAAAAGAATGGCTACGACGGCTGGCAGAAAAGTTTTGAAACGTCGTAGAGCAAAGGGTAGAAAAAGACTTACGCACTAATTAAAACATAAAGCGTATTAAAAAACGGCGGTGATATTCCTTTCCTTATGACAAGGAAAGGATTTTGCCTTATATTAAACGGTTTTCAAAGCGCGAAAAATACGCGAAAAAAAGAAGAAAAATCTTTGAAAAGTTAAGTAAACGATGAAATATTTACGGCTTAAAAAACAATCGGATTTTCAAAAATTATTTCAAAAAGGCAAGCGCGCGTTTGCGCCGTCTTTGATGCTGATTTATTTTTCTTCCACTACGCCGCGTATGGGGATTTCCATCGGCAAAAAGCATGGAAAAAGCGTGCAAAGAAACCGTATTAAAAGGTTGATTAGAGAAGCGTTTCGGACGATTTCTTCGCAAATGCAAGGTTCGCACTTTATTGTAATCGTTCCCAAAGTATGCGAAGAATACTCTTTCCATACCTTCCAAAAGCATTTACAATGGATAATCAAAAAGGAAAATTTGTAAGCGTGCCGTTTTTCTTTCTTTTGAGAGAAAATATACGGTATTTAAGAAAAAAGGTATTTAAACCGTACTTAAAAATCGTTTGCATGCGTGCGATTTTGTTTTATCAAAAACATCTTTCCAAGCATACCTGTATGTATCGCCCTACCTGTTCGCAATACACGATGGAGTGTATCAACAACCACGGCGCGATCATCGGGATTTTATTGGGAATATGGCGGATTTTGCGCTGTAATCCTTTTACGAAAGGCGGATACGACCCCGCGCCGGAAAACTATTTCCGTAAACGCTGGTTACTTTGAAAAACGCAGATTTTTAATCCAACAACGATAAGGAATTTTCATGGGACTTTTTAATCTTTTAGACAACACGGTTATGATCGGGTTATTCGGTCAAACGTACGATATTTCGCTCAACTGGATCGGCAACTTAATCAAAGGCTTGATTAACGGCGTCGGCGTGGTGGGTGTTGGTATCATTTTATTTTCGCTTATTTTAAAAGCGATCGTTTTGCCTTTCGACGTATATCAACGCATCAATATGCGCAAGCAAAACATTAAAATGAAAGAAAACCAAAAACGCATGGAAAAATTGCAAAAGCAATACGCCAACGACAAAGAAGCGTATAACAGAAAATTGATGGAAATGTACAAAGAAAGCGGCATTTCCGTTATGAGTTCGTGCTTGCCGATGATTTTGTCGCTGATCGTGTTTATTGCCGCGATTAACGGATTCAACGCGTATTCGCAATATTCCAGCGTAGAAAACTATAACGTAATGGTAGGCGCGTACAATAAAGGGATTCAAGAAGTTGTGTCCGAAATGGAAACGGCTGGCATTACCGTGACGGAAGAAAACGACCAGTACACCATCGTCGTGGACAGTATCTTAAATAGCGACCACGAAGAATTAAAAACCGTGCTCTCGCAAATAGAAAGCGACGCAAATATTCCCAACGCAGAAATCGAACAAGCACAACAAGACGCGGTGAGAAATTACGTTATTTCTAAGGCGCAAGACGCAGTCGTTTTGGCGTATGAAACGGACGTGACGCAAAACGTGTCCTTCCTTTGGATCAAAAATATTTGGGCGACGGACGCAACGTATAAACACCCCGTTTTGACGTATAGCGATTTTAAGCTGGAAGCAGAACGCGAACAATTTATCGTCGGCGACGAAAAGAAATCGTTTGCGGACGTAATCAACGCGGCAGGATCGGGCATTTCCCCTTACGACGAGTTTGCGTATAACCGTATCACAGGCAAACTCGGCGCGCAAAAAGAAGCGCCTAACGGGTATTATATCTTAATTTTACTTTCGATTGGAACGATTTTGTTACAACAAGTTGTTTCCATGCGTTCGCAAAAAGAACAACAAAAATACTCGTCTGTAGACGGACAAGGCGCGACGCAACAAAAGACGATGCTCGTCGTTATGACGGTTATGTTTGCCGTATTCTCGTTTATGTACAGCGCGGCGTTCTCTATCTACATGATTATGAGTAACGTTTTATCGCTTTTCTCCACGCTCATCATCAATAAAATCGTTGACGTGGTTGCGGACAAACGCGAAGAAAAAGCCATTCAAGAAAAATACAACAAGCGTTTTCCCGGCAAAACGGCGAACGCAGCAAACCATACGAAAAACGACAAGAGAAAATAAAAACGACCAAAAATTCCGTGAAAAACGGACAAGGAGTTGACGAAAATGGAATATATGGAGTTTACCGCAAAGACGGTGGATGAAGCGATCGAAAAGGGCTTAAAAGAGCTGGGAATCGCGAAAGAACAAGCGGATATCCGCGTTTTGGAAGAAGGCAAAAAGAAATTATTCGGCTCGGTGAAAGCACGCGTAGAAATCGCTGTTTTGGATAAAGCGTGTGCGTGCGATTGTCAAAAAGCATGCCCTACCGCTTGCGCAAGCAAAGAAGGCGCAACCGACGGCGAAAGAACGGTTTGCTTTTTGGAAGGTTTGTTCGATTTGTTGAAAATTACCGCTTGCACCGAACTGGTTGCAGAAGGCGAAAAAATCGAAATCAACGTGACGGCGGCGAACTCGACGGCAGTTATCGGTAAGCACGGTGCAACGCTGGACGCGATTCAAACGCTTGCAGGTGCCGTTGCGAACACGGGCAGGGACGATTATAAACGCGTAGTGGTCGATTGCGAAAACTACCGCGACAAGAGAGAAGAAACGCTTAAAAAGCTTGCGGATAATTTGGCGCAAAAAGCAACGCGCTTGGGTAAAAAGGTGAAATTAGAACCGATGAACCCGTATGAAAGAAGAATTATTCACGCGGCGCTTGCAAAACACGAAGAAGTAAAAACGGAAAGCGAAGGCAAAGAGCCTAACCGTTATATCGTGATCGTTCCTAATAATTTAGAAGATCCCTCCGCACCTGCGATTGCGGCGAGAAACGATAGACGCGACCGCGATAACCGCGGCAGAGGCGGTAGAAACTTTGGTAAAGATAATCGCGGCAAAGGCGGTTATAACCGTGGCGGTAAGGGTGGCAGAAACTTTAACCGCAGCGGTAAAAGTTCGTCCGCAGGCGGTACGAGTATGAAAGCGTCCAACGATTTCTTTGGGATTTTCCTTGGAAACAGCGGCAATAACGGCGATCAAGAATAAGCAAACGCAAAATAAAAAAAGCACCTTGAAAGGTGCTTTTTTGTTTTTGAGAAAAGCAAAACGTAACCCATAGCGAGGTAAGAGATTGTGCAATCCGTTGAAAAAGCGTTAACTTACAAAGGAAACGCCGCGTTTTTTGAGTTGTTTTACGCCGAAATACAGCGGTGTGCCAAGCCCGTACACCCAAACGCTTTCCGTGATGAACAGCAAAACCGCCCACGATACGTAGTTTGCACTTGCGCTTGCGTGGTCGGGGTACGTACCGCATAAATACACGATGATCACGGGGATCAAAAGCGCGTTTAAAAGTACGGGGAAGAACCCGCCCAAAAGGACGCGCCAAGTATCTTTTTTAAAAAACACCCCTACCATGTACGAGCCGAATGCAGCGATAAGCGTGACAAGCGAGCCTAAAAACATATCGTAGAGCGCAAACGGCGAGGCGATATTAGAGAGCATACACCCTACGTATAAAGCAGGGATTGCCTCGGGAAAAAACAAGGGTAAAATACAAAGCGCCTCTGCCGGGCGGACTTGGATAGGTCCAAAAGCAAAGGGCGCAAACGCGTACGTCAACGCCACGTACAACGCGGCGATAACACCCGCGCGACAAAGACGTTTCGTCGTAAGTGATTTTTTCATAAATTGTACCTCGGTTTTTTTATTAAGGAAGTGTTCTACCGAAAACCTTCCTTTGTAAAACGTATTATAGCACTTTTTTTATCGATTGTCAACGAATTTCGCTGATAACGGACAACCCTTTTTCCGTTTGCGTATTCTTTTGCCTCTCGTATAACAGCGTGGCGAGCGATTCCGCGATTTTTTCCGCCATCGAATACACTAAATTTAAGCGCGTGGTATTGAGTAGGCCGTAGTTTGCTACCGACTTTTCCGCAACGATACCCATAATAGAAATATCGCCCACCGCCCCGAGTTTTTTGTTTGCGCCTGCACCGGGGAGTAAAGGGGTGTTCGAGGTTTTGACCAGCCCGATATCCCCCTGCGCGCCTACGGCGGCGTCGATGGCAATCACTTGATTATTTTTATGCGTTTCTTTTAAAAACGGGCGCAAATATTTAATTTCCTTTGCCGTAATCGGGTTTGCGAGCGTGCCGTAAATAAACGTGGGCAAGCCCTGCGTTTTATACTTGAGCATAGATCCTACAATCGGGCCTAAACTATCCCCGATTGCCAAATCGCTACCGATACAAACGATCACGGGGAGTTTATAAAAATCGCCGTCGAAGTTCTTGCGAAAATCGGCGTTATCTGCGCGTGATCGCGTACCTGCCCCCTCCGTTTTGTCTTTTTCCGATAGAAATTTTCGCGGTGTTAAACGCGAAACGAGGTCGGTTTTTAATAATTTATCCAGCGCCATCGTTAACCCGTCGTCGATCATTTTATTGTATACGTGAAAAGAAAAATCCATACAAACTCCCTTATAGAAACGTTGCGTTTTAAGTATTGCCAAAAACGGATAAAATAAACGGGAAGACAAAAGAAGGAAAAAAGTTTTTTCTCGTTTCCGCTTGAAAAAAATAAACGGATATGATATAATGATGCAGAAAAGAAAAAACGTTGGTAAGGAGAAAGGTATGATCTACGCGTTAAACGCCGCTCAAGCGCAAATCATCGTGGATATCGCAGTCGTTGTCGTTATTTTGATGTTTTCCCTAAGCGCGGCGAAAAAAGGTTTCGTTAACTGCCTGTTTTCGCTTATTGCGACGATTGCGGCAATCGTACTCGCGTTTGTTTTGGCGAAACCGCTGCTTGGTTGGACGAACGGCTTATTCGGCTTGCAAACAACCTTGCAAAACGCGTGCACCGACGCGCTTAGTAAAGTTGCAGGGTTTGATATCGACGTTTCGTCGGCTGGTATCGAAGCCGCGCTTACGCAAGTGAGTTTGCCTACGTTTTTAATCGACGTCGTAAAAGACGTAGGAAACAGCGAGGTGCCGATCGGAACGACGCTTGCGATGATCGTGGGGCAAACGGCAGGCGATTTGATTGCAACCTTAATTTCGTGGATCGTATTGTTCTTGATAACCAAACTCGTGCTAAAGCTATTGCAAAAAATACTCTCGTCCATCGTGGAGAAAATCCCCGTTGTCGGGGCGCTTAACCATTTACTCGGCGCGGCGGTAGGGTTATTGCAAGGCTTTTTGATCGTTTGCGTTGTGGTGGCGATTTTGACACTCATCCCCATCGACGGCGTTTCCGCCTTTTTAAGCGAGTGCACGGTGCTCGGCTGGTTGTATAATAACAATCCGCTTTACACGATTTTGGGTTGGATTATCCGATAAAAAAGAGTAAAAAACACACCCCGAAAGTTATCGAACTTTCGGGGTGTGTTTATACTGATCACGTTCGTAACGATTACGCGTTTAATTCCTCACTATCCGTTTCGTCTTGTTCGATTGCTTGCGCGTGAATCACGTCGTAAATTTTATTCAGCACGTCCGTTTTGCCCGCGCCCGTTTCCGCGCTGGTAGCAAGCAAATTTTGTTCGCCTAAATATAAGTCGGCGGCAATCGCCTTGATATGCTCTTTCACTTTCATACGCGAAAGTTTGTCCGTCTTGGTGAGCACGACGGTAAACGGCAGGGTATAGAAATGCAAATACTCGATCATTTGCACGTCGTCTGCAGTAGGGTCGTGGCGGGAGTCGGCAAGCATAAACACGTGCCGAATATCCGCTTTTTGTTTAAAGAATTGATCGAGCGTTTTCGCCCACTTTTCCTTTTCCGTTTTCGACACGCGCGCAAAGCCGTAGCCGGGTAAATCCGCCAAAATAAACTCGCCGAAATCGAAATAGTTGACAAGCCGCGTTCTGCCCGGCTCGCTACTCGTCTTAGCGAGTTTTTTTCTATTTGCAAGCATATTGATAAACGAGCTTTTGCCAACGTTGGATTTTCCGCAAACGGCAATCATCGGCTTGGTGGGTTTTATAAACTGATCGGCGCGTGCCGCCGACGTGATAAACGTAGCGTGTTTAATAACCAAACGGCAGTTTTTATCGTTCATCTCGTACATGGGTGCTTGTTTTCTCCTTTTTTATTATGTTTGATACGGTTTAACAGCGAACGGTATCCACGCCGCCGTTATCGTTTTCAGAAAGAACAGGCAGGCGTTTTACGTCGCTTTTTCGCTTTGTTTTGGGTTTATTAAAATCGATTTTGTCTTGGAACGCGATGGAGAATACTTCCAAAACGTGGGAAACGGGAATAAACGTGACGTCCTTTTTCACTTCGATGGGAAGTTCTTCTAAATCCTTTTCGTTGCCTTTAGGAATAATCACCGTTTTGATACCCACTCTGCGTGCGGCAAGCGATTTTTCTTTTAATCCGCCGATGGGCAGCACGTTACCGCGTAAAGTGATTTCGCCCGTCATCGCCACGTCGCCGCGCACCGCTTTTTTCGTTAAAGCGGAAAGCATAGCCGTTGCAAGCGTAATACCCGCGCTCGGCCCGTCTTTGGGGGTTGCGCCTTCGGGGATATGCACGTGCAAATCGCGCGAAGAAAACGTTTGTGCGTCCAAACCAAGCTCGTCCGCGTGCGAACGAAGATAGGTGAGCGCCGCTTGCGCCGATTCTTTCATAACGTCGCCCAGTTTACCCGTGAGTTTTACTTCGCCTTTGCCTTGCGAAGTAGCTACTTCTACCGTCAAAGTAGTACCGCCGACCGCCGTCCAAGCGAGCCCCGTTGACGCGCCGACTTGCGGCTGCAAAGAGGATTCGTCTAAAGTAAAGACGGGCGCACCCAGGAGCTTTTGTGCGGTTTTTCTATCGATTTGCACGAGCGGCAAAGCTTTGTCTTGGCTGTATTTTACCGCCACTTTACGACACAAAGAACCGACCGTGCGTTCGAGTGTTCGCACACCTGCCTCCCTCGTATAGCCTTCGACGACAAAAATTAAGCCCTCGGGCGTAAAGGAAATTTGGTTATCGGTAATGCCGTTTGCTGCGATTTGTTTGGGTACTAAATACCGACGCGCAATCTCCGTTTTTTCTTCTAACGTGTATCCGGAAAGCTGAATAATTTCCATTCTGTCGCGCAAGGGTGCGGGAATGGTTTCCAGCGCGTTCGCGGTGGTGATAAACAGCACTTTGCTCAAATCGTACGGCGTTTCCAAATACCGATCGCGGAACGTGGTGTTTTGTTCGGGGTCAAGCGCCTCTAAAAGCGCCGCCGACGGATCGCCGTGCATATCCGACGTAATTTTATCGATTTCGTCCAGTAAGAATACGGGATTGATCGAGCCGGCTTGTTTCATTCCGTACAAAATCCGACCGGGCATCGCGCCGATATACGTTCTTCTGTGGCCGCGGATTTCCGCTTCGTCTTTTACGCCGCCCAAACTCATACGCACGAACTTTCTGCCCAGCGCGCGTGCAATCGAGTTCGCGATACTCGTTTTACCCACGCCGGGAGGGCCGACGAAACACAAAATAGGCGCTTTCATACCGCCCGTGAGTTTTAAAACAGCCAAATATTCGGTGATGCGCTCTTTGATTTTTTCCAAGCCGTAGTGGTCGCTATCCAGCACTTTGATGCAATCGGCAAGCTCTTGCGTATCGGTGGTTTCTTCCGTCCAAGGCAGGGACAAAACCTGCTCCAAATACCCTGAAATAACCGTGTATTCGGGGGAAGAGGGTTGCATTTTACGCATACGCTCAATCTCTTTTAAGCACTTTTCTTCCAGCGCTTTCGGCAAGTTTTTGGCGAGAATTTTTTCTCTAAATTCATCCTCTTCTTCGCCGTCGTCGCCAAGCTCGGTGTGAATGGCTTTAAGCTGTTCGCGCAGGTAAAAATCTTTTTGCGATTTGTCGATATTTTGGCGCACGGTGGAAGAAATTTTCTTTTCGATTTTGGAAATTTCCAGCTCGTCGTTTAAACAACGCTCCAAAAGCTTCAACCGCTCAATCACGCGCGTTTCTTCTAAACAAGCTTGCTTAATTGCAAGCTTAACGCGCATAGCGTTGACGGCAACGTTTACGTATTCGTCCGCGTTTTCTAAATATTCGAGTTTTAAAATGACTTCTTTGCTGATTTTGCCTTCGCTCGCCAGCACGTCTTTTAAGAGTGCTTTTGCCGTGCGCAGGTACGCCTCTTGCAACACTTCGTCCCCTTGAACGGAGGGCATTTCGTCGCAAACGGCGGAAAAATATCCGTCCTCATAGCGGATGGTGCGGGCTTTGGCGCGGTATAAACCGTTACAAACGACGCGCACAACGCTACCGGGCATTTGGG
>JAZSMB010000099.1:0-4234 GCA_045535685.1 Candidatus Scatosoma sp. | reverse complement strand
ATGGCTACGATCCGACTTTGCCATTTTTCTCCTTATAACATTATTATATACCAAAATGCAAGATTTTGCAAGAGAATAACGAAAAATAATTGCTTTAACAGCCCAAAAACTCGATACCTTTTAATAAAACGTCGTTGATTCGCTCGTCGGCGAGATTGTAAAAGACGATTTTCCCTTGACGAACCGACTTGACAATACCCGCACTCTTTAAAAAGCGTAATTGGTGCGATACCGTCGTTTGGTTGATATTGAGTATGCGCGATAAGTCGGTTACGCATAGTTCGCTTATTGCCAAAGCGGCTAAAATTTTCACCCTCGTATAATCGGAAAACACAGAAAAAAAGCACACAACGCCTTCGAGAATTTCCCCTTGCGGAACGTAATCCTCAATTAAGCCTTGCGTGCGTTTATCCAAAAGCAGCATTTGCGTCATAATAACCTCCCACGTGTTAAGTTGGGAATATGATAACATAATCATCAAACGCTATCCTGCCGCATTTTGTCTATCGTGTGTTTATTTTGTCATTTACAGCGCCTTTTTTACCGTATACCCCGCGTCTACTACTGCTTGCGTCAGCGTTTCGATGCGCACCGCGTCGCTACACTCGACGGTAGCCGTTTTCCTTTTTAAGTTCACGTCTACGCTCAAAACTCCATCAACGGCGGATAATGCTTTCGTCACGTGCGCTACGCAATGCTGACACATCATCCCTTCGATTTTCATCGTCCTTTTCATATTCAACTCCTTTACGCTTGTTTTTTCTTCGTTAAATTTTGCTTTAAAACGCGTTAAACGCAACGCGTTACTCACCACGAAAAGCGAGCTTAAACTCATACATGCTGCCCCGATCATAGGGTTAAGCGTAATAGAAGCAAATGCAAATACGCCTGCCGCAACGGGAATAGCAACGCAGTTGTAGAAGAACGCCCAAAATAGATTTTGACGAATGTTTTGCACCGCTTTTTTACTCAAATCCATCATCGTTGCAACCAAACGCAAATCCCCACGTGAAAGTATTACGTCCGCGCTGTCAATGGCAATATCCGTGCCGTTCCCCATCGCGATACCCACGTCGGCTTCTTTGAGTGCGGGGCTATCGTTAATACCGTCGCCCACCATTGCAACGAACCCGCCCACTTCGCGCGTTCTTGCAACGGCATCCGTCTTATCTTTGGGCAAAGCCTCGGCAAAATAATCGTCTATCCCTACTTCGTTTGCAATCGCTTTGGCTACTTGTTCGTTATCTCCCGTCAACATACCAACGCGTACGTTGCGCATCTTTAATTGATGAATCGCCTCACGACTTTCTTGCTTTAAAGTATCCGCCAATGCAAAAACGGCAATAATTTGCTTTAAATCGGCTAAAAACACGACCGTTTTGCCTTGCTGGGAGTATTCTTTTTCTATCCGATTTGCTTTTTTCGCCTCTATATCTTGCAGCAACCGACGATTACCCAGTAAGTATACCGCTCCATTGTATTCAGCCCTTGCGCCTTTACCTGTCAAATACTCGTAATTTTCTATTTGCACGTTGCTATTCTCTTCTAATAATTCCTCGTGCGCAAATATGCGAATACACTCCGCAATGGGATGGTTAGACCTACTTTCAATTGCTCTTGCAAGTGCTAAAGCGTACTGTTTTTCTCCGTAAAAACACGCAAAATCGGTCACTTTGGGTTCGCCTACGGTCAGCGTTGCCGTTTTATCCAACAAAACGCAGTTGATATCTTTCGCCTTTTGCAATGCCTCAGCGTCTTTAAATAAAATACCAAGCGACATACCTTTTCCCGTCGCTGCCATTACGGCAACGGGCGTTGCTAAACCCAGCGAACAGGGACAGGATATAACGAGCACGCTGATTGCATAGTTCGCCGCTTGCGGTAAGTTGCCCGTAGTGATTATCCAAACCAAAAAAGTAATCGCCGCAATGCCCGTAACAACGGGAACGAATATTCCTGCAATTTTGTCGGCAATTTTTTGCAAAGGCGCTTTGCTTGCCCCCGCTTGTTTGACCATTTTAACGATTTGCGAAAGCGTAGTATCTGCGCCCACTTTTTTCGCAATGATTTTGATAAATCCGCTTTTCACAATATCTGCGCTTGTCACTTGATCGCCCGTTTGCACTTCAACGGGCAAGCTTTCGCCTGTAATCGCCGCACGATCAATAAACGCGTGTCCGTGTACAATCTTTCCGTCAACGGGAATATATTCGCCTTGCTTTATAACCAAAACGTCGCCCACGCGAATATCGGAAAACGCACGTTTTTCTTGCGTATCTCCCTCCTCTACCGTTACTGTATTGGGCATTAGTTTGATGAGTTTTTCTACTTCATCGCCCGTTTTGCGTTTGGATTTTTCTTCTAACCACTTACCAAGCGTGACGAGCGCTAAAATCATTGCAGCCGATTCGTAGAAAAAATGGAAATGCGCGTCTATATTGCCGCAATAAAGCAAAATGGTAAACACTAAACTATAAAGAAAGGAAACGCCTGCTCCAAGCGCGACGAGCGTATCCATATTCGGCGTGCGTTTGATAAGTGCTTTCGTGCCGCTTGTAAAAAATTTAAAATCTATTACGATCACGGCAAGCGCCAGTACCATTTGCAAAGTTGCGCTAATAATCGCGTTTGGTTGCGGTAAAGCAATCATACCGCCCATTGAAAAATACATAAGCGGCAGTAAAAACGCCATTGAAAACAAAAAACGCTTTTTTAAGGTATCCGGTTGCGGTTTAGCTTGAAAAATAGACTTTTCGTCATAATCGCTAATGCCATACCCTAAATCGAATACGGCTTGCCATATTTTTTGTTTATTAATTTGCGTTTCATCGTAATCAACGGTTGCGCATTCTCCCATCAAAGAAACTTCCACGTGTTTCACACCGTCTAATCGTCGTAAAACACGTTCGATCCCCGAAGAACACGCCGCGCACGTCATACCGCTAACGCTAAATTTTTCACGCATAATGATACTCCTTATTTACGGTAAGTATAACACTTTTTCTGCTTTTTGTCAAGCGTCAAAAACGCTGGATAAAGCGCGTTTTTACAATAAGCGTAAAACGCAAAAAGACGGGTGCTAAAAAGCCACCCGCCTAAACTTGCTATTAGACGAAATTAGTTGTTTTTTTCTTCTTTCGCTGCAACCACTTCTGCGCCGTCGTAGTAACCGCAATTTTTGCATACTCTGTGCGCTTCAGCCAATTCGTGGCAATGAGGGCATTCTACAAGCGTAGCTGCCGTTGCTTTATAGTTTGCAAATCTCTTGTTCGTTCTGCTTTTCGATTGTTTACTCTTGGGTACTGCCATAATAACACCTCTTCTTAATTCTTTTCGTTTGATTTTTGCTTGTTAAAACTCAATCCCCTTGCAATCGTCGCCGCAGGAAAGCGCAAACGGCATACTTGCCATAATTGCGTCGTTGACGGCGGGGGTCAAATCCACTTTACCGTTGGAATACGAATAATCTTCACAATCTTTCGTCGGTTCGAACAAAGCGGAAAGTTCGCCCTCCACACTTGCGTTTGCGTCTTTTAAGCAACGCGAACATTGCCCGACAAGCTTGTAGAAAATGGTTCCGCGAATTTCAAACGCATCGTCTTCGTATAAGTCGTATTCGAAACGCACTTTTACGGGTCCTGCGTATTTCGCAAACGGAACGGATATGAGTTCGTCGGGTGCGGAATAATCAAATTCCATCTCTCCCGAATACTTTTTTTGCGCATTGAGTTTTCTGATATCAATAATCATCTTTTCACTAGCCTATAAAGTATAGTATATTTAAAAGACTTTGTCAACTTTTTTTTAATAAATTTTATGAATTTTTACAATAATTCTACCGTTTCTCTTGCAATAACCACTTCTTCGTTGGTAGGAATGATAAGAACTTTCACTTTCGAGTTTTTACCCGTGATATCGCGGATAGCCCCATTGTTCTTCTCTTCGTTCTTTTCAAGGTCGATTTCCAAGCCAAGATATTGCATATTTTCACAAATTGCAGCACGCACGCAAGCGGTATTTTCGCCAACGCCTGCCGTGAAAACGATACAATCTACGCCGTTCATCGCCGCCGCGTATGCGCCAACGTACTTTTTACAAGCATACGAGAACATATCGAGTGCAAGTTGTGCCCGCTCGTTGCCGTTATCAGCCGCAGCAGTCAAATCACGGAAGTCACTCGAAACGCCGGAAACACCCAGCATACCGCACTTTTTATAAGTCGGATCGTAGCCAT
>JAZSMB010000164.1:0-4686 GCA_045535685.1 Candidatus Scatosoma sp. | reverse complement strand
TTGGCTACGCCAAATAGCAAGCTGAACGCAATAACAGGCGTGAAACGTTATCTTTGCGAGCGCGGCGTCCGACGGTTCGCAGGGGCAGGAGTGCGGGACAATGCGGAACGGCGGTATAGGCGGGCAATTAAAAAAACGACGCTGCCGAAAAGCAAGTACCAGTATACCGAACCGAAAATAAACGGCGGCTCGGCAGAAAACCCGAACAAGCCTGCGGGCGAAAACACGTTCATAAAAAAGTACGGATACGGAACGCCTCTGCCAAAATCGACGCGGAATAGACATAAAACGGTGGTATATGCAAGATACAGCATAGGCGGGAGTAAACACGCCCATGCGCCGTTTTTGGAGATAAGAAAGCGCGTACGGTCAAGGAAAAAGTCGAGCAGGGCAAGGGACGGTGTGACGACGTGCGTAAACAGGTTGGGGAGCGTCCAAGGCGTATAACTCTCGTCGGCAAAAGGCGCAAGCAATAAGCAAAAAACAAGCGCGGTTAGCGTGATAGACACCGTAAAAACGTAGCGTAAAAAATATAATGAACGCGTACCTGCCCCACTCGTTTGCTTAAAAAAAGATAATTTTATTGCCAACGCGAGCATCGTGATTCCTATCCATATATTCGATTGTGCGGTAAAATAAAGCAAGCGCAAAAGCGGGTGCGAATACCCGTCGGCGCGCGCGGAAATTAACCCGAGAATAACCCCGAAAAAGGCAGAAAACGCCGTTGAGTATTTGAGCAAGATACGCATATAATTTTTCATACGTATATTGTTTGCATTTGGTAGAAAAATATAATGGTTCAATAGAAAAGACAGGGAATACACGTCCCTGCCTTTTTTCGTTTATGCATTGAAAAAATTTATGCGGTATATATGATTTTACCGGAAACCGATTGAAAATGGATTTTCCAATTATAGTTTTCAAGGCTTACAAGCTCACCGTCGGCACCCAGCCATTTTCCTATCGTCACGTTGGTAAGCCCAAGATAAGTCGTTTGAAAAGCCGCGTCTCCTGCAGCGTTGCAAGCAATAC
Source organism: Candidatus Scatosoma sp. (assembly GCA_045535685.1). Lineage (GTDB taxonomy): Bacteria > Bacillota > Clostridia > Christensenellales > Borkfalkiaceae > Scatosoma. Next base: position 3,654 of record JAZSMB010000164.1, on the reverse strand, counting down.
GCATCGTATAGCTTTGATATTGATCATCGGTCTGTCCATCGGTGTAATAGATAACATCAAAGAAAAATACCACATCCTCATACAGGGCATAACCAAGAACGCCGTTTATCTCGTGAAAAACCGTTGGCTTTTCATCGTCGATATTTCCCGATTGACTAACGTTAAAATATTTCCAATAGTTATTTGCATTCAGCTCAACCACAGTTCTGACGGGCAAATTTTCGTTTGCAGGTTCTTCCTCTCGCTGACAGCCAACCAAAGAAAATGAGAGGGTAAATACAGTTAAAATAATAAAGAGTAAAGCAAATATTTTCTTCATATCGATACCTCTTTTGCAAAGCTTTTTCTTTACACCAACTTTAAAATATTATATCAAATGATTAATATTTTTGCAACTTTTTTATTATCTTTAGAGAATAGTTGATTTTATATCCGCAGAATATTGCATAATCCTATTATTACACTTATGCCGACAGGCATAAATTGCATTGGAAAGAGCTGGGATTTTGTATCAAAATCCCAGCTCTTTACTGGTGGAGACAGAGGGACTCGGACCCCCGACCTCTCGCATGTGAAGCGAGCGCTCTAACCAACTGAGACTATGCCTCCGCTTTTTTGTAAGATTATTATAACACGCTCAAAAAGGATTGTCAATCGCTTTTGGGCGTTTTTGGTTCATTCTTCGAGATTGCCGCGCTCCACTACCGTTTCGCTCGCAATGACGAGCATTGTGAAAAGCAATCTAACCGCAATGATAGCGGCGGGATTGCCGCGCTCCGTTTGCAACGACGAGCGTAACAGTAGCAATCTAAGCGCAAGGATATGTTGGACGATTAGAGCAGCGTTTCGAATACGCGTAAAACGGCGTCGATTTGGCGGCCGATGATTCCCCTTTTCGTGTTTTCAAGCGTGCATTCTTTGCTCAGCGTAAACGTTTCTTCGCAGTCGCGTTTGAGCGCAAGCACCGCGTCCGTACCCGAAAAATATACCGCGTTTTCGAAGTGGTGATATAAGCTCCGATAATCGAGATTAATCGTGCCCACTACCGCGCATTCGTCGTCGGAAACCATACTCTTGGAATGGATAAACCCGGGCGTGTATTCGTAAATTTTTACGCCTGCTTTGAGCAACACCGCGTAGTTGGCGCGCGTTAAACGGAAAATCGTCTTTTTGTCGGGTATACCCGGGGTAACGATGCGAACGTCCACTCCTCGAAGTGCCGCCGTACATAACGCGCCGCGTAAATAGTCGTCTAAAACCAAATACGGCGTAAATATCCACACGTATTTTTGTGCGCGGTTGATAACGTCCGCGTAAACGGATTCGCCCGTGCTGGTTAAATCCAAAGGCGAGTCGTCGTACGGTTGGATATGGAGCGGTTTTTCGCCCGTTTTGTGGGCGGGCTTTTTCGTCGGATTTTCGCTGTTCATGGGGGGCAGGTATGCGTTGATTGATTCTTTATCCGCACTAAACGCCGTCCAAAGATAAAAGAACGCTTGTGTGAGCGAACGCACCGATTCGCCCGTGATTTTAATCCCCGAATCTTTCCAGTAGCCAAAACGCTGTTTTTCCGCTATATACTCGTCGGCGATATTGACGCCGCCCGTAAACCCTACATTGCCATCAATGACGAGTATTTTGCGGTGGTCGCGATGGTTCATGCGCAGCGCAAAAAAGGGTACGACGGGGTTGAAACGGACGCATTTGATATTTTCGTGCAAGCTTTCTAAATATTTGTCGTATTTGAGGGGCAGAGTCATCATACAACCGAAATCGTCGTATAAAATACGGATTTGAACCCCTTGCATTGCTTTTTCAAGCAAGATTTTGAGGATTTGATTCCACATTTTGCCGTGTGCGATGATGAAATACTCGAATAAAATAAATTTTTCTGCTTTTTTAAGTGCTTCGAGTATGTGCGGGAACATTTCTTCGCCGCTTTTATAATATTCGACCGTGCCGCTATTGAAAAGCGGATAATTACAATACTTTGCCAAGTAGTGCGTGATCGCCTCGTCGCGTGTTTGTGGCGTGGGAACCTCGATTGCGCCGTATGCGCCCTCCAACGCGTCGATTGTGATTTTCTGCGCGCGTAAAATCTTCTTTTTCATGCGACGCGCCGGACGCCCTCTACCATTCATCAAATACATGGGTACGCCGAAAATGGGTACGGTCAAAATTAAAATAATCCAGTTGAGCCGCGAGGACGGACGTTCGTGACCGCTGATGATGTAAACCACGAAAACGATTTCTAAAACGACGGTGACGATTTGTAAAGCCAGCGCCCAAGGCGAGTTATAGACGAGCAGATTGATAAGTACGCCAAAACCCACAAGCTGTGCAAAAACGGCAAATAAAAATACGTAAAATCTGCCGTAAAGAAAGCGTTTGTAACTTCTGTTGTTGTCGATCGTGCGTTCGATCCACTTTTTTTGTTTCTCCGTAAGTTTTTTCATGATCTCCCCTTTTAAGTGCGTTTATTATATTCTATTTTTTTACCGTTTGTCAAGACGTTTTTTTATTCTTTCGTCGTTTTGCGCCATTTTCCTTATAATAAACGGGCATTTTACTATATTATAGCACGCGTATATTACGTTTATATGAAAAATTTGTTATTTTTTTGTAAAAAGTTGCCGTTTTGCATTCCTTTTGCCCTTCTTTCGCCCGATTTTTATTTATATAAAAAAATTTTTAACTTTTTTTCGAAAAACCATTGACAAATGCTAAAATTTGTATTATACTATAATCACTTAATAAAACTAAATCCTAATAAGAGAGGAAAAAATCATGAAAAAATTTGAATGTCAAGTATGTCATTACGTTGCGGAAGGTCAAGCACCCGAAGTTTGCCCCGTTTGCAAGCAAAGCGGTAAATTTGTGGAAGTGAACGCGTTGAAGGGTTCGAAGACGGAAGCGAATTTGTGGACGGCGTTCGCAGGCGAATCGCAAGCAAGAAACAAATACACTTACTTTGCGAGCAAAGCGAAAAAAGAAGGGTTCGTGCAAATTGCGGCACTCTTTGAAGAAACCGCGAACAACGAAAAAGAGCATGCAAAGCTGTGGTTCAAGGAACTGCACGGCGGCGAGATTCCGGACACCCTGACCAACCTTGGCGACGCTGCTGAGGGTGAGAACTACGAGTGGACAGATATGTATGCAGGCTTTGCAAAGACTGCACGCGAGGAGGGCTTTACCCGTATCGCTTACCTGTTCGAGGCTGTCGGTAAGATCGAAAAGGAGCATGAGGAAAGATACAGAAAGCTGATCGGCAACGTAGAGAATAAGATCGTGTTCTCCAAGGATGGCGAGGCTACCTGGGTCTGCCGTAACTGCGGTCACATCGTCATCGGTAAGTCCGCTCCCGGTATGTGCCCTGTTTGCGCACATCCCCAGGCTTACTTCGAGATCAAGGCTGATAACTATTGATAACATTTTTGGGGCTGCCTGCACGGCAGCCTCTTTTTTTGCATATACTAATGTATAAAACAAAAGAATATACACTCGATATACAGCGCATCGTGAAAATGCCACAAAAGAGATACCGAAATCATGGCATATTTGTACAGTATTTGTGGGATTTGGGCTTGACAAACAGCGACTTGGGATGTATAATTATTCATACATTCAATCAAAGAGTGCATAGGCACTCGCATA
>JAZSMB010000154.1:0-4347 GCA_045535685.1 Candidatus Scatosoma sp. | reverse complement strand
AAAAAAGCCGCCTCGCAAATGAAAGAAAAGCTTTGCAAAGCAATTATTAAATCGATTAACGAGCAAGGCGTATCCACCGAGCGAAAAACGCGCTTGAAAGCACAACTATCTGAAATTCCTACGGCGGATATTTCCACCATTCACTCATTCTGTTCCAAACTCATCCGCGCACATTTTTACGAAGCGGACGTGGATAGCGCGTTCAAAGTCATCGGCGGGGACGACGCGGACGGCACGGCGCTCAAAAACGAGGCGCTCAATCAAATGCTGGAAGAGGGGTACGAATCGCAAGAACCTGCCTTTATGCAGTTGCTTTCAACGTACTGGCGTAAAAAGAGCGACAATACTTTGCGCAAAATCTTTTTAAGCGTGTACGAGGAGATTAGAAACCGTGCCGATTATAAAGAGTACTTGCTCCGCTCAGGCGAATATATTGAGCAAACGTTTGACGAAGTTTGCTCCGATTTGCACGCGCTTTTAAAAGAAAAATGCGCGTACTATTTAAAGTTCGTGCAAGAAGAAAAGGCGTATTTTGAAAGCGTACAAGCCGCCGCGCAAACCACGCTTGCGAGCGAGTTGGAAAACGCACTCGTATGCTTGATACAAGCAGACGATTATTTTACGGCGTGCGCTTGTCAAAAACCCAAATTTACCACCAACCGCACTTCTAAAAAAGACGACGCGGAAAAATTGCGCCACGTTGAAAAAATTGCCGCACTCAAAAAGAAAATCGTTTCTATTTACGATAAAGAATTGCGCGCTACTTTGGATAGAACGACCGAGCTGGAAAACTTTTTACAATCGAGTGCAACGGCGCGCGCATTGAGTAAATATTTGCTTGCCTTCGATGAGAAATACGAGCAGTTAAAACGCGAGCGTGAGGTACTCGATTATAACGATTTGGAGCATAAAGCGCTTGCTTTGCTGCAAAACGAGCAGGTGCTTGCCCAAGTGCGCGAACGCTACCGCTACGTGTTCGTGGACGAGTATCAAGACGTGAACCCCGTTCAAGAGGCAATCGTGTCCGCAATCGGCGGAGAGAACGTATTTTTGGTGGGCGACGTCAAGCAATCCATTTACGGGTTCCGTGGCAGTAAATCGAAATTCTTCGTAGAAAAACAATTACAGTTTCAATCGGGCGAGGGCGAAAGCTTAAAGATGACGCGCAACTTCCGTAGCTCGGACGCCGTCTTAAACGCGGTCAATACTCAGTTCTCTTTGGCGATGACGCCGCATACTTCTATGATCGATTATGCAGTCGATTCGTATATGGAGAGGGGGGGCAGGTATGCGTTGAACGACGGTCGAGTGGTTTTGCACCAAATCCCCGACGAGCCGAAAACAAGCGATGAAACCACGAAAAAACGCGGCGTGTACTCGGTAAAAGAACACGCGTTTGCACGTGAAAGGGAAGAAAGCGTTTTAGAGAAAACGGTACGCAATATCATCGAAGACGAATTAAACTCCACGTGGTACGATGCGGACGAGGGCGTATATAAGCCCGTGCGCTATCGCGATATTGCGGTACTATCACGCAAAAAACAAGGGCAAATCGCCAAAACGGTAGCGGCACTCGCCTCTGAGGGCGTACCCGTTTCCTCCGTTTCCGCAGTCAATATTTGCGAGTTTGCCGAAATCAAAACGTTGATAGACGTTTTATCTTTGTTAGACAACGCCGAACAAGACGTAGCCCTTTGCAGCGCGTTACTTTCTCCGATGGGCGACTTAACCGCCGACGATTTGGCAGCTATCCGTTTGGCGTATCCAAACGAAACGTATTTCCGCCGTGCTTGCAAGCGTTACGGCGAAGAAATGAGCGATCAAACGGCGTATAAGCTGAATGCGTTTTTTGCGTATTTCAACAAACTGCGCTCGCTTACTTGCGTGATGGACGCAGGCGAAATTTTAACGAAAATTTTAATTGAAACGCGCATGGAAACGGCGTTTTTATCCCGCGAAAACGGGCAGGCGAGTATCCGCAGAATTCACCGCTTTATCGAAGAAACGAACGCGGAACAAGCACTTTCCGTGCACGACTTTTTAACCCGCCTGCGCGATCTCGACTATACGATTGAGTGCGTGGAAAGCGGTGGGGACGACTCGGTGAAAGTACTGACCATGCACTCGTCAAAAGGGCTTGAGTATCCGATTGTTATCGTGGATAACCTCAACGCGCCCTTCCGTGGCGTGGATAAGGACGAAGTGCTTGTCGAAGAGAAATTCGGGCTTGCGCCGCGCGCCTTTTACAGCGATAAAATGTTGCGTCGCGAAACGCTTTTAAGACGACTGCACGAGAAGAAGGAACTGCAAAATTCCATCGCCGACGAGTTGAATTTGTATTACGTGGCACTCACGCGGGCAAAATACGGGCTGCACTTGGTTTACGAAGAAAAAACCACGATTGCCGACGTAAAATACGCGCGCTCGTTCGCTGATTTTACCAACTTTGACGTTTGGGCAGAGTATCAAACGGACAAGCCGCTTTTCGATATTCCCAAACAAGAACGCCAAGCGCTTGTGTTTAGACCAAACGAAAATTTAGCGCGTGAAATTATGCAAGCGTTTACGTGGAAATACGCGTTTGCCGGCGGAGAATTTTTACCTGTAAAAAGTTCGGCTACCGCTTTGCTTGCACAAACGCAAACGAGTGCGGACGTTACCGATTTATCCGCCGACGAAGCAATGGACGAAAAAGTAGTGGAACGCACGCAAAATATGCTGGCGGAGGGGGAAACCAACGTCGATTTAGGGCTTGCGTATCACGCCTTTTTGGAAAACTTCGATTTTGCGCTGTTATACGACGAGCAGGGTAATGCCGTAGCAAAAGACGAACTTTTTAACCGTGTGCAAGATGCGTTATCCGCCCTCGATTTAGACGGCTTGCAAGCGGATAAACTGGTAGAAATTTTATCCAACCCCGTGTTTTACGCGTTGAAGGATAAGCGGTTGTATAAAGAACGGAAATTCCTCGTTTCGTTGCCACTTAAAGACGTTTATAAGCAAAACGAGGGGGGCGTGTACGCGTTGAATACGCAATTACAAGACGAAGAACTGCTTTTCCAAGGCGCAATCGACCTACTTGCGACGGACGATGAGGGCGCGTGGATTATCGATTATAAATATTCTCGCAAAGGAAAAGACGCGCTCAAAGCAAGCTATCAAAAACAACTGGATTTGTATCGGCTTGCCGTTGCGAAGAGCTTGCACGTCGATATCCATCGAGTACGTTGTTCGATCGTGAATATTTACAAAGGTTATCAAATCGATTTATAAAAAACGAATAAACCGCCTTTCGTTTGTCCATAATCAAAGGAACGAACGGGAGGCGGTTTTATGATGGAACGGTTGCAAAAAATTTTGCAAATTTTACAAAAAAGCGACGAGCAAACGACGATGGCGTACGCACTAGTCATCGGCGGAGTGTATTTAACGCTCATAGCGGTGGTTACGCTTATCATTTGGGCTATTCGGGTAATAAAAAAAAGAAGAAAAAACAGATATCCCAATCGAGAAGTGCAATTTACCTTACCCGATAGGGAAAATAGTTATATTCGCTCGCGCCTGCTTACTACTTTGCATACCGAAAGGGAAAGTAACGAACGTTTGGAAGTGGAATTACCACTCTCGTTTACGCATGCGCAAAAATTACTGTCCCGCGTAGCAAGCGCGCCTCTTTCGCCGGCGGAGCGGCTGCAATTACGCGATTTAACCGCCACGTTAGAAGGATATTTTTTAAAAACGCGCTTTTCTGCTGTGGACGTGCGTGCATTGAACGTAGCGTTTTTGCAGCTTTTGAAATTATCCGCAAAATACGCCGTTTAACGTAGTTATTTATTCAATGCATAATAAAACGGCGCAAGGGAAAGGGTTAAACGAATTAAGCTTTTGTTTTCCATTGCAGCGCGTAAAATGGTTTTGGTAACGATACTGCCGTTTTGTCCGTCAATAAGCGAAAGCATGGGGGCAGGTATGCGTTGACCGAGCGGATACGGGGCTTCTTTTTTTAAAATAACCGCGTCGGAAAAGGCTGCAACGGCAGATAAAGGAAAGCTTTTTCCGTTATCGCAAAATAATTTTTCCAACGTAAAATGATTTAACGCGCCGTCGCAAAGCGTGCCGATAAAACTACCCGTATCGGTAAAAACGGGCTTATCCAAAAACACTTTCGCGCAATTTTTTGGAAAAACAGGCCGCACGCGCGTGAGATGTACGTCCGTTTGAATACACGAAACGGCGGAAAAATTCACACAAAAATCCACTTGGTCGGCAAACGGATGCTTAGTGGATGAACAAAGCAAATATTTAACGGCTTGTTTTTTTAACGAAACGCCCACGCCCACGCAGTAT
>JAZSMB010000074.1:0-7349 GCA_045535685.1 Candidatus Scatosoma sp. | reverse complement strand
GCAGGCGAGTGGCAAATGGAAAAACGTACCATCCCATCGTCCGTTTCTTCCGTACAAACGGCAATAGCGTTGGTAGCGTTAAAATAGATTTCCGCACCCGTTCTCGTTACAAAGTTCCACTTCTTTTCCGTTTTAATTTGCGGTTTCATCGGCGCAATACCCACGATGGTGTTCGCGTCCGCAAACAATACGAGTACGTCGCCGTCCTTGGTTTTCGCGTCGATCATATCGCCCGTGATTGCGTTGAATTTTACTCTGCCTTTCACAGGGAAAAATACTTTCACCCATTCGCGCAGTTCAAAACGGATACCGATTTTTTTCGCGGTCAGCGTGCCCACAAAATCGTTGAAATAATAGTTTCTTCCATCCAAGCCGGAATAGCCGAATAATTGTCCGTAACCCCAAATGTTGTGTAACCTCATAATAAATTTTCTCCTAAAAATTTTTTCATATTCTTTGTTCTCACCACAAAAACGTAAACGCGGTTATTGAGAGTGGAACGGCTTTCAAAAAAAAGAAACGAAGTGAAAGCGGCCGTTTCAAAACCGCTACACTCCCCAAAAACAAGGGAAGTAATTCACTTCGTTCACGTTTTCAATTTACATATTTCGCCCTAACCTTTTCGTTAGTGATTGAAACCTGTTTTTCTCGATTCGAGATATTTGTCGTAGTAAGGAAGATACTCTTTCGTATTTTCAAGCATTCTATCGAAGAGTTCACGCGCTTTTTCATAAGACAAGCATACGTTAGGATTGTTTAAGAACGCTACGAACGCCTTTTCATAATCGCCGTCAAGCGCCGCGTCCACAACCGTTTCTTGTTCTTCGATGATACGCATGATAAGTGCGTTGAGCGCTTCGGGCACTTCGCCTGCATACAAAGGTCTTACGCTGTCGCCCGAGAAAAATGCGTTGGTTTCCACTACCGCGCCGAGAGGATTATTAGGGATTTGACCGTAGTTGGGCATATTGATATTCGTCACGAAATCGCCAAGCCCGCAAAGTGCTTTAATTTGACGCACGGTTTCTTCGCCTGTGTTGTACAGCTTGAACGGTTCGCCGTTAGAATATCTGTCCGCCTTTTCCATTCTTTGTTTTTGTTCGATTTTTCTCCAATCAACGGTCGTAAGAGAGAAACCGTACTTATCGATCGTTTCTTTATCCGCCAAGAACCATTTACCGGGGCAGAATTCGCAAAGGTGTCTATCCCCTGCCGCTGCAATCGCGCCATAACGCTTAAACAACGTAAATTTAACCAATTCACGCGTAACGTATGCGCCGTTTGCCCAATGTTGTGCCTCGCGAGTAGGCTCAAGCCCGTCCGGATTCTCGTTTATGTAGTCGTTGTAAAGGGGAATCAAATCCATTCCTTTATATTTTGCTTCCGTCAAGAACGTGAAATGGTTAACGCCGATTACGTTTACACGGATATCGTCGCGGGTTGCTTCGATGTCGTATTTTTCTTTCAAAATTTTAGCAAGTAACTTTTGCGTACCAAATACTTCGTGGCAGCAACCGATTGCTTTGATACCGGGGAACACTTTATAGAGCGTTTTGGTAATCATCGTCATAGGGTTGGTAAAGTTGATAACCCATGCGTTGGGGCAATAATCACGGATACCTTCCGCAAATTCACGGATCATAGGCAACGTTCTAAGTGCGCGCACGATACCGCCAGGGCCGGTCGAGTCGCCTACCGGTTGATAAATGCCGTATTCTTCGGGCAAATGCACGTCCGACGCCATTTCGTCAAACGTACCGGGCAAAATAGAAATTACGACGAAATCCGCGTCAACGAGCGCGTCCTTCATTTCTTTTGCCGCTACGTACTTCCATTTACCGGGACAGTCCTCGCGTGCGGAAAGCGCGTTACCGATTTTTTCGTTCTTTTGTGCGCCATCCCAATCGATATCGTAAAGATAAATACTACCGCCGATTTCGCCATCGGTCGCTAAGTCGTTCATCAAATTGTGCGCCCAAGCTCTCGACGCACCGCCAATGTAAGCAATTTTTAAGTTCTTTACGTCCTTAACCATAAAAAATGTACTTCCTTCCTTTTATATTTAGGGGATATCCCCATATTTTGCGTATTAAAATATCAAAGTGTGTAGAAATGCAGTAGCTTTTAAAAATATTCATCGCGATACGGTTTGCGTGTTTATTTCCGTTCATCGCATACATGGTATCTTGTTTTACGTCCTGCTATCCAAAAATAGTTATAAATAATGCAACCTTGCACATACGGAATAAGCCCGCATGTGCAAGGGATTATGTGTTTCATTAGCCTTTTAAGCCACCAACCGACATGTTTTGCAAAATCAAGTTTTGGCTTGCTGCATATAAACAAACCATAGGCAACGCCGACCAGAATGCCGCCGCAAAGTAAGCGGGACGTCCACCCTCAGTCAAATATACCCCTGTTCCGTTTAAGTCATACAAATACATACCGTATGCAAGCGTAGGATACAAACGCAAGTAGAGCATGGAAATCGAATAGTTATTCCAAATATTCATCGCCGCTGTAATCGCGTTTGCCAACACTACGGGCCATACTTGAGGCATAATAATGTTAAACATAACGTACGCGTTGCTCGCGCCGTCAATTTTCGCCGCTTCTGAATACGACTTCGATACGCCTTTCAAAACACCGTAGAAGATGATGAAGGTAAAGTCGAATGCACTCAGCCACGAAAGCCAAATCAAAGCGGGATTGTTGATCATGTTCAAGTCCATTCTCAGCTTATAAGCTGCTGCACCCGTACCCATGATAGGAATGGTTTGCGTTAAAATAACCAACCAATACAAAAATTCTGAGCCGGGGAAACGGAATTTCGACAACGCATACGCAAAGATAAAGCTGGAAAACAGTTCCGCGATCGTATTAACGACCAAAATCCAAAGCGTATTGCTCAACAACGTAAAGTAGCCGTAGCCGATTACGTCCTCGAAAGCTGTAAACGCTAAAATAAAGTTATCCCATTTGGGTTGGGTAGGCAAAGCTGCGAGCGATTCGCCGTACTCGGGTATCGTCTTTAAGGCATTCATCAAAGCCATAAATACGGGATACATATTAAACAGTACGTTTGCCAAGAACAAAAGGGTAAAGCCGATGATAGTAATTTTGACCCCTGTGGAGGAGTTTTTCATTCTTAAAGTTTTCATTCTCTCTCCTCCTTAGGTTTCAATCGTATCGCACAAACGTTCGAGACCCCATCTACCAAATACGCAAATAGGGAACGTGAAGATGGTCAAAACCAAACCAAACGCCGAAGGATAACCATAGTCCGCTACGCCGTTTTGTGCCGCAATTTTTTGTTGCATCCAGAACATTTCGAAACCGATGGTAGACGTATCGTATAAACCTTCCGTATAAAGGAATACGCCGCAGTCTGCAGTAAAGAAACTTGCAAGCGAGAATACCATCGTCGTGGTAATCGTAGGCCATACACCGGGGATTGCAATGGTGATAAACTGTCTCCAGAAACCCGCGCCGTCCAATTCGCACGACTCGAACAACTCGTCGCCGATACGCGAATATGCACCCGTCATAATCGGGCTGTTGGAAACCATCGAACCGAAGAACAAAATAACGATCAGCGTCGGGAACGACGTTGCCGGGTCTGCAAGCAAACCGTTATCCATAAACGGCATGTCTAAGCCTATGCCCCACTTTTCGAGTAATCCTACGACAGGACCGGTTGCGTTGACGGTATCTTTCATAATAATCGACCAAATAACGCTACCCATCATAGTGGGGATAACTTCGGTCATACGATACAACCAATGCCCTCTAATTTTACACGTTAATACGTAAACGGTAATAAGCCCAAGCGGGTAGCAAAACAGTTTCGAGAAGAACCAAATAAATAACGAACGTTTTAACGATTCCGCCATGACGAAATTGCCGTAAGCACCCGTTTCACCTTTCATCAACGAAGCAAAAACTGCCTTAAAGTTATCGAAAGAAAATACCTCGTTGTAGGTAAATGCCATCGCAATCGAGGAAAAGTTTACGTACAACCAGAACACCAAGAAATGCGCAACGGGAATGATACATAACGCGTAAGCAAACGGGAAATCTAATTTCTCGAACTTACTGTATAAATTAAATTTTTTCTTTTGATAGATAGGTTGCGCGGCAACGTCGGCTGAGCCGACGTTTTCCGCCATCATATCCATTTCTTGATTTTCAACCATAAATCATTTTACCTTCTATGATTTTTTTAAATTATTCGATAATAATGTTACGATCTGCGTAAATTTGCGTATATTTCGCAATAATCGCTTGCTTGCTATCTTCCCACGATGCAATTTGCGCTTTCATATAATCCGCTTCTTCTTTTTGAAGTTTTACAGCCAAATCACGGTAAACAGCTACGGTATTATTCGTGTTGTAGCCGCCTTTACCATCGTAAATACTTTGTGCGTCCGAACGACCTACGATTGCAGAGGTGATGTGGCTATTTTTCAAGAAGTTACCGCTTTGACCAAGTACGTATCTATAACCAGTCGAAGCGTTGCGCGCAGGGCTTGCATATTTATGGATTGCAATCTTGGACGCGTCTTTAACGAATCTGTAATCGGTGTACGTGTTTTCTTCTTGCATATACGCCGACGTTGCGTTTGCGGTTTCAGCGATTGCTTCTGCCGCGTCGTCACTTGCCATAAAGCGCATGAAGTGTTCGCAAATTTCTTTCTTATCGCCAGATACGCCTTTCGTCATAATCAAGGTACTACCCGAGGACATACGATCCGAATAAACGCCACGTGCACGACGGATTTCTTTTACGTCGTCTTCGGTTACTTCGGTGTCAAAATGATCGCTCATATCCGCTGCGATCGCTGCCGCGTCGTCATACTTCGTCAAATCATCTACTTGGTCGATTGCATAACGGAGCATTTCTTCTCTCGTCGCTTCGTCGCTTACGGTGTCTGCCCAAAGCTTATCAGCGAGCGCCGAGATAACGGGGAAGTTCATAAACGTGATCTTATCCAAATAATTTCTGTAACCGATCGTCATATCGTTAAGATACCAGCTACCGTTACACATAAATACTGCGCCTTGCGTCGCTTTCATAATTTGCGCTTGCGCTTGGTCAAGCGATTGACCTGCCGTACCGCGAGAAGCCAAGTTGGTATCAAACGCTTGTGCTAAAACGGTAAGCGTTTCCAAAACCATATCGCTTTCTACCGTTTTTGCAACGTCGCCTTGGAACCAATCGTAGCCGGTTTCCGTCTTCGTTTGCCAGCCAGTCCATTGACTGTATTGTTCTGCGTCGTATTGCGCCATCATCGTGGTTGCCCAGTCGATGGTGTACCAAACGGTCGTACCAGGGGTATACGTGAAGGGAGCCAATTTGCTCTTTTCCGTGTTTTCATATACTTTTACCCCGTCTTTCATACCGGTGTAAATTACGTCCCATACCTCGAAAAGTTCGTCCGTCGTTCTGGGAAGCTCGGTGATCCCATAGAAACCAAGTTTATCAAGGTTTACTACCATACCGCCCGTTTGCGCGATATAAGGAAGGGTGTAGCATTTGCCGTAAATATCGTACGAAAGTTCATCAAGGCCTTTAACAACTTTTTCTCTTAAGGTTTTGCTTTCTTCGTTACCGTCGAAATCGATAGCGGGCATATCCCAAAGGTGCGAGATATCTTCGCAAAGAACACCGAAACTATCGTATTCAGCATGTTCTTGACCAAGGGACGCCGAAGTCATATCGCCGGTGATGTACATATCGATTTGCGTTTCTTCGTAACCTTGATACAATTCGTTGATAACAACGCTACCACGAATATCTGCCGTAGGTTTCAATACGTTAACTTTCCAACCTTTGTCTTCATACGCCGTTTCAAACTTTTCTACAAGTTCGTTGATCCAGTTTTCACCCCAGCTTGCTTTTAAAGCTCTAACGTTAATCGTTAAAGGGTCTGTGGATTTCCCCTCGTCTACCTTACAGCTTGCAAGCGCCGAAACCGACATAAGACCAGCGCACGCCAAAGCCATTGCTTTTTGCCACTTTTTCATTTCCTGTCCTCCGTTAAGATGATTTATTTTTCTCGCATTGTTTCATTTGCTCACTACGCAATGCGACATTATGACATATAATAATTTTATCACAACCGCTTTCAATTGTCAATACCTATTTCTAATTATTCCCTATTTTTTATCCCTTTTTAAGTGAAAGTTTTGTGAAAACCGCAATAAATGTGTCAATTGTTATTTCCAAATGTTCGTTTGTAACATTTTAACACAAAAAAAGTGTTATATGTGCAAAAATCACAAGCTGTTTTACCTTTTCCCATCCTCCTTTCGCGCATTTTCTTTACCCCTAACGCACGTATTATATAGGTACGCGCACGCACGCGTATACGCGTAGTTTATTCTCTTATCCGTTCAGCAAAAAACGTTGTTAAAAAAACGCACTATGCAAGTTTTTTCACTTTACACAGCGCGGTTATAAATTGTTTTTATTATGGATACGTTACGCTCAATCCAAACCCATTTTAGAACGAATTTCCTTTATCTCTTGAATTTTTTCATCAGAAACACGGCTTGCACAGTTGATTTCGCCGATGATTCGCTTGGTTTTTCCGCCAAACACTACTTTTACCGCCCGAACAATCCAATAAATGGGCAATAAAAAGGGAAGTTTTTTCAAAATCGGATACATCCCCGCCATTACTTTATACGGCATAAAAAACCGCTTGAATACGTACGTTAACGAGCTTTTCGATTGTGTTTTACTGGATGCAATATGATTTTCCTGACTGCCGTAAACACCGCCGCTATAGATATATTTCAGCACCAAATCGGCAAACCCTTCCGGCTTATTCCGCGTGAAACACTCGTTGGCGATATCGCTCATCTGCGCGGCAAACGTATAAATACCCGCCTTTTTTAAAAGTTCTTCCGCACACGAATAATGCGCCCTCATCTTTTGTTCCATCACCCAAATATCGAGTAGTGCGCGAACCCCGCAACCGCCCGCTACGAAATGATACGCCATATGCGCATACGTATGGAATACGAAAAATTCTTGTTTAAAATCGTATCGGCTGCCTTTGGACGGCGTTGCATACTCCCAAGCGTCTTTGAGTACTGCGTCCAAATTATCCATGTTTTCCAAGATATTAAAGTGCAGCTCTAAATGAATTTTATTAGGCGAATACAACGATACGTCGTGATAATCGCGCTCGCCCGTTTGATACCCTTTCCCTTCCAAAAGTTTTATTGCACTTTTCAAATCCTCTTCGTGGATTAAAATATCGATATCGCAGCTCGTGCGCATACTCTCAAACGGATAATACGCACGGATAACCGCCCCTTTGAGCGGCACGTACGCAATA
>JAZSMB010000122.1:0-2266 GCA_045535685.1 Candidatus Scatosoma sp. | reverse complement strand
TTGGCTCACAGAACGACATGGCTACGATCCGACTTCCTGCGTTTAACGAAATGGATATCAAACCGCATCAGTTCGTATCTATGTTGGCAAAAGGCAAAATTGACGAGCTTTTAGAAAGCAAAGCGATTTGGAATTGTCTTTCGTGTATGGCTTGCGTAGAGCGTTGCCCGCGCGGTGTTGCTCCTGCGGCAGTCGTGGAAGCGGTGCGCGACACGGTGGTTCGTATGCAAGGCAAAAACGGTATCAAGGCAGAGGAGATTCCGCCTATCGTTGATGAGCTTATTCCTCAACAACTGCTTGTCAGCGCGTACAGAAAGTACAATAAATAAGTTTGAAAAATTAAGAAAAGAGAGTATATACTATGCAAAGAATCGGTGTTTTTATTTGTTGGTGCGGCAGTAATATCGCGGCAACGGTAGACGTAAAAAAAGTAGCGGAAGTTATCAAAAGCGAACCGGGCGTCGTGTTTGCGGATAACTATCAATATATGTGCTCGGAAAATGGTCAACAGCTCATTCAAAAGGCGATAAAAGAGCATAACTTAACGGGTATCGTAGTTGGTGCTTGCTCGCCCAGAATGCACGAAGCAACGTTTAGAAAAGCGGCTGCGGCGGCAGGACTCAATCCGTACATGGTCGAAATTGCAAACATTCGCGAGCATTGTTCGTGGATTCATAAAGACATGGACGAAGCAACCGAAAAAGCGGTTGTTTTGGTGCGTACGGCAATCGCGAAAGTAAAATTGAACGCGCCGCTTACGGAAGGGGAAAGCCCCGTTGTAAAACGCGCACTCGTTATCGGTGGCGGTATTGCAGGTATTCAAGCCGCGCTTGATATTGCAGACGCAGGTTTTGAAGTGGACATCGTGGAAAAGAACGCGACGATCGGCGGCAGAATGGCGCAAATCGACAAAACGTTCCCCACACTCGACTGTTCCGCTTGTATCTTGACACCGAAAATGGTTGACTGCGCGCAACACGAAAAAATTGATATTCTTTCGTATTCCGAAGTGGAAGACGTAAAAGGTTTCGTTGGTAATTTTAACGTAAAAATCCGTAGAAAGGCGAGATACGTTGATGAAACCAAGTGCACGGGCTGTAAAATTTGTATGGAAAAGTGTCCGTCTAAAAAGGGATTAGATCCTTTTAATATGGGCTTGAATACGCATCCTGCCATTCATATTCCGTTTGCACAAGCGATCCCTAACGTTGCGGTAATCGACCCTGAACAATGTATCAAACTTAAAACGGGTAAATGCGGTATCTGCCAAAAATTCTGTGGCGTAGGCGCAATCGATTACGAACAAAAAGACACGTTTATCGAACGTCAATACGGCGCAATCGTGGTAGCAACCGGCTTTAAACCCATCAATATCGACGCGTTTAACGAATACGGTTATAGCGAAAACAAAGACGTTATCACTTCGCTCGAATTAGAGCGTTTGATGAACGCGGCAGGTCCTACGAGCGGCGTACTGCTCCGCCCGTCGGATAAAACGCACCCCAAAGTAATTACGTTTATTCAATGCGTAGGCTCGCGTGATACCAGCGGTTGCGGTAAACCGTACTGCTCCAAGATTTGCTGTATGTACACGGCGAAACACGCGATGCTGATCCGTGAAAAATATCCCGATACACAGGTGCACGTATTCTATATCGATATCCGTACGCCCGGTAAGAACTATGACGAGTTCTACCGTCGCGCGGTGGAACAATACGGCGTCGATTATATCAAAGGTATGGTCGGCAAGGTATATAACGAAAACGGCAAATTAATGGTACAAGGCTCGAACTTGATTGATAACGAACAAATTACCATCGAATCGGATCTCGTTGTTTTGGCAACGGCAATCGAACCCGAACCTTCCGTTCGTAAAATTGCTACGCTGTTGACGGCAAGTATCGATACCAACAACTTCTTGACCGAATCGCACGCAAAACTCCGTCCGGTAGAAAGTCCTACTGCGGGTGTATATTTGGCAGGCGTATGTCAAGGCCCGAAAGATATTCCCGAAACGGTTTCTCAAGCGTCCGCTTGCGCTGCGAAAGTAATCGGTTTGCTCGTAAAAGACAAACTCAAAACCAACGCTTGCGTTGCAACGCCTGACGAAATGATGTGCAACGGTTGTTCGCAATGCGCAAACGTATGTGCTTACGGCGCGATTACGTACGTAGATAAAGAATTCCGTCTTGGCGGTGGTAAAACGGAAATCCGTAGAGTGGCGTCCGTTAATCCTGCAGTATGTCAAGGGTGCGGGAGTCGGAGG
>JAZSMB010000136.1:0-4578 GCA_045535685.1 Candidatus Scatosoma sp. | reverse complement strand
TTCATTTTCCAGTTGCCTGCGATAATAGGTCTTCTCATGGTAATATCTCCTAAACTTTTATTCACAAAGGATTATAGCATTTTTTTTAATAAAAAGCAACAAATTATAGGGGAAATTATTCGAGTAATGAAAAATATTAAGAAAAAATATCGTCGTATGATACATTAAGAATTTTTTTAATTAAAATAATTTCGTCTGGATATAGATGTCGCTGTGCAACTTCGATTTTGGCGACGGCGCTCCGTGTTATATCACAACCGTTTAATTGTAGCCTTATTGCCAATAATTCTTGCGTCATTCCTGCATTTTCACGCAAATTCCGTATATTTTTTCCTATGCGTTTTTCTATCTCTAAATTCATATAATACTTTTTCCCTTTTTTGCACTTATTTAAGCGCAAATACTTGACAGTATTATAGCAATTTGATAAAATAGTATTTGCACCTATATAAGTGCAAACAACAAATAAAGGAGGATTTTATGAAATATTTTTTGAAAAATATTGGAACAGCGAAAGTGTATCCACATAAAAATCCCATAAAAGATTTTGAGGATTTTGGCAGTCTTTTTTGGGAAGAAGAAAGCCGTATTTGGTTTAGTAATAATAATTTCGGTGGTAAAATGTCGAAAGGGGATATTATTATTCAGTACATTCCCTTAGGGTATAAGTTGGCGGATTATGCGGGGCGTATTGTTGGTTGTTTTGAGGTGCTTACTGATTATACGGAATGTCAAAATGGGCAATGGAAAGGATATCGTAGTGTTGTAAATAAAAGCTTGGCGTTCAGTAATCAATCCAAATATAAAACAGTTTTACATATTAAAAAAGTTATGAATAGTATTCCCAAAGCGATTCAATGTGGGTGCGCTGAAATCTCTTTTCATGAAGCTGAACGGATTATTCAAGAAATAATGAAAAACAATTAAATAAGACATAAAAGGAGAAAAAAATGAGCCGTTATAATTTTAAATGTCCATATTGTGGGGCTATTTTAGAGAGTGGGGTAGGAGCGCCGTCGGATCGATTGGGGATTCCTTTTCGTAAATGCTTTTGTTGCGGGAAAAGATATATAAAATCATCTATAGAAGAATGGGCAATGAAATCGCCTTGGAAACGTTTTAAATTTTTTGTAGAAATTCCTTTTTATGTTGCATTTCTTTTGTTTATTACTGTTTGCGGTTTATTTGGTTTGGCAGAGGCGAATATAGATTTTGAAATTGTACTTATAATAGGAGCAGTAGTTTTCATTTTATCTTTTATTTGTGCGTATTTTATGAGAAAGAAAAAAGTAGAAGCAGATATATTGTTATCGATAGAAAGAACACTAAGCGCAGATTATGTTAATGCCCTTTTGCTTGCAGGAATAAGGTTATATCCTATTAAAGGAGTGGAAATTGGCACAAAAACTGCTAAGGATGTAGGTAGGGCAGAAGAGAACGAGGAAATTGAAGAAGATATAAATCAGCAAAAGTAGAGCTAGAAATTATTAAAAAAATAAAAAATCGCAGTCAAAACTGCGATTTTTTATTTTGTTGTGTTGTTTTTATTCCACGTCGTTCAAGCAAGCGATACCGGGAAGAACTTTACCTTCAAAAAGTTCAAGCGATGCGCCGCCGCCCGTCGAGATGTGGCTCATTTTATCTGCATAACCGAGTACTTGTCCCGCCGCTGCGCTATCGCCGCCGCCGATGATGGTGGTTGCTTTGCCGCAAACGTCTGCAAGTGCTTGTGCCACCGCTTTCGTGCCTTCTGCCAAAATGGGGTTTTCAAATACGCCCATAGGACCGTTCCAGATAACCGATTTTGCGTTTGCTACCACTTGAGCGAACAATTTTTTGGTTTCAGGACCGATGTCCAAGCCCATCATATCCGCAGGGATATCCATCGAAGATACAACCGTCGTTTCGATGGGTGCGTCGATGGGGTTAGGGAATTGATAAGCGGCAACGGTATCTACGGGGAGAAGAATTTTCTTACCCAAATCTGCCGCTTTTTTGAGCATTTCGTTGCAATATTCGATTTTTTCATCGTCCACGAGCGAAGTACCGATGCTGCCGCCTTGCGCTTTCAAGAAGGTGTAAGCCATACCGCCGCCGATGATGAGCGTGTCGCATTTTTCAAGCAAGTTAGAGATAACGTTGAGCTTGTCCGCAACTTTTGCACCGCCGAGGATCGCTACGAAGGGGTGTTCGGGATTTTCCAGCGTGTCTGCCATAACGGAAAGTTCTTTTTCGATCAAGAATCCGCAAGCCGCTACTTTTACGAGCCCTTCTTCCACAATACCTGCCGTGGATGCGTGCGAGCGGTGCGCCGTACCGAACGCGTCGTTTACGTACACTTCGCAATAGCTTGCGAGCGCTTGCATAAATTCGGGGAATTTCTTTTCTTCGCCCTTATGGAAACGCAAATTTTCCAAAAGTACGCATTCGCCTTCTTTACAAGCGGCAACTTTCGCCTTTGCGTCTGCGCCGATAACGTCGGTCGCGAACGTCACTTTGCCGCCGAGTAATTCGTTCAATCTTGCGGCAACGGGTGCAAGCGTGAGTTTCTTAACGTCTTTTTTCGCTTTTTCGAGTGCTTCTTGCGTAGCGGCAGCTTGTTCGTTTTCGGGGAGAGCGGCGATTTTCGCCTTTTCCTTTTTGTTGAGTTCAAGCTTGTCGTCAAATACGTTATGCGGTTTGCCCATGTGCGAGCAAAGTACCACTTTCGCGCCTTGTTCCATCAAATATTGAATGGTGGGAAGTGCGCCGATGATGCGGTTTTCGTCCGTAATAACGCCGTCTTTCATAGGAACGTTGAAATCGCAGCGGACAAGTACTTTTTTGCCTTTTACGTCAACGTCTTTTACCGTCTTTTTGTTCATAATCTAAATCGCTCCTTGCGTTAAATTTTTTCGTCCTTATATATAATACCCGTTTTTTCATCGTTTGTCAACTTTTTACAAAAATAATCCGAAAAAACTTTCGTAAGCTTGACGAAAACTTTTGCGTATGGTATAATACCATAAGGAGAACGATTGTGAAAAAATGTAAAATTACCGCAGTTAAGCGAGCGGAACATCTCGACTTGATGGAAAAATACGAAAATCCCATTTCTAACGCCTGCGATTTAGCGGTGGGGCAGGTATGGATTTGTGAGAATGCTACCCGCCCCGAGGGGCTTTGTCAGAGCGCGTGGGAGAGTATGCGTCCGTTCGTGGAAGAACTTGCAAAAGGCGGCGGAAATTTTTACGACGGCTGGATGAAAAATCCGCATTCAGCGATGATTTCTTGCAACGATGGATTTCGACCCGTGAGTTTTTATATTGAAACGATGGACGAGTAGTGTTGATGGAATGAAATGCAAGCATTGCTTGCATGAAATAATGGCTGTGCCATTGTGAAATGCTTGCTGGTGCAAGCGTGAAATGCAAAGCTTTGCTTTGCGTTGTGGAAATATTACAATAACGAAACGCAAAGCGTTTCAATTCACGCCGACTGCCGTCGGCAATTCATGCCCGATGGGGCAATTCACGAAAACCAACGGTTTTCAATTCACTAACATAGGAGAGCAGTACAAATGAGCAGAGCGGATGAAATTTTTGTGCAAAACATGAAAGACATTATGGAAAACGGGTTTTGGGATACCGACCTTGCCGTACGCCCTAAATGGGAGGACGGCGCGCCCGCGCATACCGTAAAAAAATTTGGGATTGTCAATAGATACAACCTGCAAGAAGAATTCCCCATTTTGACCATTCGCAGAACGGCGTTTCGTTCGTGCGTGGACGAACTCCTTTGGATTTGGCAAAAAAAGAGCAACAACGTCCACGATTTAAACTCGCATATTTGGGACAGTTGGGCGGACGAAAGCGGTTCGATCGGCAAGGCGTACGGCTATCAGCTCGGCGTGAAACACAAATACAAAGAAGGCGAGTTCGACCAAGTGGATAGGGTGCTTTACGATTTGAAACATAACCCTGCCAGCCGTCGCATTATGACGAATATTTATAACTTTGCCGACCTCAACGAAATGCATTTATATCCGTGCGCGTACTCGATGACGTTTAACGTAACGGGGGATACGCTCAACGGTATTTTGAACCAACGCTCCAACGATATGCTCACGGCGAATAACTGGAACGTAGTGCAATACGCGGTGCTCCTTATTATGCTTGCGCAAGTGTCGGGGTTGAAAGCGGGCGAGCTCGTACACGTAATTGCGGACGCGCATATTTACGATCGACATATTCCGCTTGTGAAAGAAGTTTTGGATAAACCCAAACACAAAGCGCCCAAATTGATCGTTGATCCTTCCGTGACGAATTTTTACGATTTCACGGTGGATAGCTTTGAACTTGTCGATTACGAATACGAAAAGTTGGATGCGAAAATCCCCGTAGCGATATAAGAGTGAATTGCAACGCTTTGCGTTGCGTGAAATGCGCGTACCGCGCGTGAATTTTCGCTAACGCTCAATGAAATGCGTTGCTGTGCAACGCGTTGCGGGGATATTGATAATGTAGATCCTTCATTACATTCAGGATGACAGCCGTTATAATATTTCGAGATGGTGTATCCGTGTCATTCTGAGCGGAG
>JAZSMB010000193.1:0-2061 GCA_045535685.1 Candidatus Scatosoma sp. | reverse complement strand
CTCCTTAGTTTGTCAATCTTACTATACCATTATAACCCAAATGAAAAAAAAATTCAACAGTTTTCGTGAAAATAGCACGGTAAGAGAGAAAAAAAGTAAAAAATTTTTAAAGTTTTTGCCAAAAAAATTTGTCTATGCATTGACATATCCTTTTTTTAATGTTATAATATAGTAAAGTGAATGTTTTTATCCCGTAACGTTACCATTCGTAAGCGGGAGAACGTTTAAAAATAACCTTTCAGGAGATTTGTTATGAGCAATACCAATGCAAATTTCGAAGAGATGGAGATTGTAGGTCTTCCCGAAGGCTTACCCCCTCAAACCGAGGAACAGCTTCCCGTGGAAACGGAAGCCCCCAAGCCCCAAAAGACGGGTGCGGCACGCGTATTCGCGGCAATCCTCGCAGCGCTTAGCGTAGGGCTTATTTTCTTGCCTATCAACGTGATTAAAGGCGCGGCGGTTGAGTCGGTTTCCCTCTTTACCCTTATTCAAGACTTGCTTAAAAACGCAAGCGAGAAACTGTTCGGCATTCTGCCCACGTTCGTGCCTACGGCAACGACGCTTGGCAAGTTCGCGACGGTTGCCCTCTACTTGCTCGCTTTAACCCTCGTACTCACCGTAGTATTCGGGCTTATCGGCGTCTTTGCGAAAAAGAGCGCGCCCGCGTTGCTTCGCGCAGCTTCTTTCTTCTTCGCAACCGGCGTTTCCGTTTACACCGTTTTCACGTTACTTATGGGTTATATCCAAACGAACGCTTGGAAACTCGACCTTGTTTGCCTTGGCGTAACGGCTGTAGCTTGCCTTTTGTATTTCATTCTCGGCGTTATCAAAGTCGGTAAGAAAGCTTGGGTGAGCGGTTTGCAATACGTGTTTACCGCAGTTGCGTCCGTATGCGTATTCTTGACGCTTGCAAAAGACGCGGCGGCATTCTCCACGGGACTTGGTGCCCTTGGGCTTGGTAACGCAGCGGCGACTGTGGAACTTGCAATCTTTGGGTTAATGTTCGTGATTGCATTGCTCGGTTGTATTCGTGTACATACGGAAAAAGGACTTGTACTCGATTTAATTCGTTATATTTTGACCGTTCTTGTTGCGGGCGCACTTTGCTATTTCTATCTTTCCAGCAGCGCGCTTATGTTGGCGATTATCGCCGCAGGGCTTGCGGTCGTGCAAATCGTGATTTGCGCAATCCAAATGAAGATTGCTTATAAGAAAGAAGAAGAACCCGTTGTAGAGGAAGAAGAACCCGCACCCGTCGTGGAAGAATTTATCCGCGAAGAATTTGCGGAAGCGGTTGCTTACGAAGGCGGTCCTGTAGAAGGCGTGGAAATCGCGGAAGAAGTGAATCCTACGTACATCGCACCTCCCCCTCAAGTACAAACGGCTGGTTACGATTTCTACAACTGCAAGAGTTTTGACCCGTTCATCGCGGTTTTGAACAACGAAGAAAGAAATCAATTCACGGAACTCTTTATCGTGAAATTTAAGGGCGTTATGCCTGAAATCCCCGACTACGTAGTCGGCGGCGACAACAAAGAATTCTTCCGTAAGCTGTTCATTTATCTTGGGCAATATAGAGATAGAATTCCCGATGGTTTGCTTGCAAAGATTTATCAATATGCAATCAAATTAAGCTAATTTCCTGATAGAGGTTTATCCCCCTCGCAATCTTGCGAGGGGGATATTTTTTGATAAAAGCAAAGGTTGCCCTATTACGTAACAAAAGGTTACCCTATTATGTAACGTTCATTGAGGTCAAATAGCTACCGAGTCCCCTCGTAACGCAACCTCGGTAAAATAGCGTACACGTAGAACGTCTGATTCGTCCAATCTTGAAAAGATTAGCAAAAAGAAAAAACAGCCTCAAGGACTGTTTTTTCTTTTTGGATGACCCTTAACCAACCTAAATCGAACCGTCATTTCTCCTATTCTACTATATAGTGATTACCATTAGCGTAAAATTCCTTTAATTCAAATGACGTTTCAAAATAGCTATTATATAAAACCGATATGATATCTTCTTTAATTGTGATTTGATTTAATAAATTGATTGTTACGCCT
>JAZSMB010000093.1:0-18603 GCA_045535685.1 Candidatus Scatosoma sp. | reverse complement strand
TTTATATTTTTTCATCTTTTACTCCTTTATCGTGCGTTCTTTATCCATTTCATTATACCACAAGCTCGTATAAAAGTAAATAGATTGTATAAAAAAGACCTTCTGCAAGAAAGGTCTTTTGTTTTTATAGAATATGTTTATCAATTTCGTCAAGCAGCTCTACGGAGGTAGAATTCACTTTTCTCACAAACAAACAGCCCATATCTTTCAGCCATTGATAATCGTCTTTTTGTGTAAAGACTGTGGCGTACACGGGGTATTCGAGATACGTTAGGTTAAACAACGTTTCTTTACCGAAACGATCGATAACGATTTTTTTGGATACTTTGTCTTTAAACGGAGAATTATGTACGATTGTATGCATATAACTCTCGTCTGGGGGGAAACGATGTTTCATATACTTATTGTAATGCATATTGCTGTTATACACGTTTAGGATATATTGTATACAATCTCGCGTTAATGCAATATGCGCTTTACCGTGATATATGCTCCATTTTTCTTTACCGTTCTTAAACGTCGACCTGCGGTATTTAATACCGAGTTTATTCAATTTAACCAAAAAAACGCGAAGGCATTTTTGTATAAAGTTGGGCTTCCCATCCATCATCCAAAATCCGCAACATTTCATATAATCTCTTTTATTGGACGAGGTCGATATGTTTTTTGCCCTGCAAAACTCAATATCCTTATGATTTTCAAAAAAATCGTGGATTTTCTTTGGGGAAAATAGAGGATAATCTTGTCCTTGTAAAATAACGAAACGGTCGTAATTGTCCGTTGACAACGCAAGTTGTATGGTTCGCATCGTCGCAATAATCGAATTGTATCCGCCCCAATAGTTATCGATTCTATCTTGAACGAAATGGGCGTTATGCATATCGTTGCACGCCGACACAAACGGCGTTATATCTACTTTATTATCCACGTGAATAAAAAAGCCGTCTTCTTTATATTGTAATGCTTTCGCCGTTCTTGCAACAAAATTAGGATCGGTGTGGCAAATGCAGATATATGCAATTTTTAAAGCCATTCGTAAGTACCTCTTTTAGAAATTAAAGTGGTAGAGCTCTTACATTGTATCATAACGTTATGTAGAAGTCAATGGGTTTTTTCAATTTAACCAAATTTGGTCTTATTCTTGATAGAATAAGGTGGATTTTTCGCGCAAGTAATAAAAATAAAAGACCTTCCACAAGGAAAGGTCTTTATTTTCATTATCTCTTCAAAGTTGAGGTGCGCTCGTCAGAACAAACTTCTCTTTAAACAAACCGCCTATCGGCGCTTTGAAATTTTGCTGCGTTTGTTCTTCCTCTTCCCAAAAAACTTTTGCAAGCAAAACTTTTTCGGGAGCCCTGTGTTTTATAAAGCTCGTCGCGCTGAGCGTATAAAAAAAGAAAACGTACGTAAGGTACGTTTTCTTTATTGTCATTATCTCTTCGAGAATTGAGGTGCGCGACGAGCTTTCTTTAAGCCGTATTTCTTTCTTTCTTTCGCACGAGGGTCTCTCGTTAAGAAACCTGCCGCTTTCAATACGGGACGGCTGTTTTCTTCTGCTTCCAAAAGTGCACGAGCTACGCCTAAACGGATAGCGCCTGCTTGACCGGTGTAGCCACCGCCGATTACGTTTACCATCACATCGTATTTGCTTTCCGCTTCCACAGCCACCAACGGTTGTTTAACAATGTATTGCAAAGTTCCTTGAGGGAAGTAGTCTTCAAAAGCACGGTCGTTGATCACGATCGTTCCGTTTCCGCCGGGAATCAAACGAACGCGAGCGATTGCCTTCTTTCTTCTACCCGTTCCCCAGAATTGAATTTTCTTTTTAACGTTTGCTTTAGCCATTTTTTAGTCCCTCTCCTATTAGTCGATTTTGAGCACTTCGGGCTTTTGAGCCGCGTGGTTGTGTTCCGCACCTTTGTAAACGCGGAGTTTTTTAAGCATTGCTCTGCCAAGACTGTTTTTGGGAAGCATACCTTTTACTGCTTCGTAAACGGCAAGGTCGCTCTTTTCCGCCATCAATTTCTTGTAGGGGATTTCTTTTAAGCCACCGATATAACCGCTGTGATATCTGTAGAATTTGTCTTCGAGTTTTTTACCCGTAAGAATTACTTTGTCCGTGTTGATAACGATAACGAAGTCGCCCGTGTCAACGTTGGGAGTGAAGGTGGGTTTGTTTTTACCGCGAAGAACGCTGGCTACGCGGGTTGCAAGACGGCCAAGGGTAACCCCTTCAGCGTCTACCACGTACCACTTTCTTTCAACCGTTTCGGCATGAGCCATATAGGTTTTCATAATTATGTTACTCCTTTATTTTCGTGTGTATTTTTCTTTTTTCGGTTGCAAATGCTTTTTGAGAGTGTTTACCGTTCAACTAACGGGGAAAAACGGATTTTTCGCTCCTTTTTCGCAACTTGCTTATTTATTGTAGTATGAAACGAAATTTAAGTCAAGCTGTTTTGAGCGACATTTTTCATTTTTTTTTATTTTTTTTAAAAAATTTTTTGCTTTGCCGTTTTTCCTTGTTGTTTCTAACTTTTTTCCATTCTCTCTACGAAAAAACGCCCCTTTTGAGAGCGTTTTTGCTTTTAGTTTTCTATCTTTTCTATCACGTCGACAACGTCGCTAACGTACTTTTGACAAAGTTCTATCTCTTCCGCTTCCACCATTACCCGCACAAGCGGTTCCGTCCCCGACGGGCGCAAAAGAATTCTGCCCCGATTGCCAAGTTTTTCTTCTACTTTTTGCACCGCCTCGCGTACGCGCGCGTTATTCATAATAATATCTTTATCGCGCACGCGCACGTTTTTTAAAACCTGCGGATATTTTTTCATAGGCGCAACCGCTTGGGACAGCGTTTTCTTTTGGTCGATGAGTGCTTGCATCACTTTTAAACTCGTCAACACGCCGTCGCCCGTGTTTGCGTACTTAGAGAAAATAATATGCCCCGATTGCTCGCCGCCCAGCACGTATCCGTTGCGTTGCATCGTTTCGTAAACGTATTTATCCCCCACTTTGGTTTTTTCATATTCAATCCCGATTTCATCGAACGCTTTATACAAGCCAAAGTTGGACATAACCGTCGTGACGACTTTATTGCCGATGAGTTTCCCTCGATCTTTCATGTACTTGCCCTGCAAATACAAAATTTGGTCGCCGTCGACGAGCTCGCCGTTCTCGTCCACGCAAAGACATCGATCCGCGTCGCCGTCGAATGCAAACCCGATATCAAGCCCCTTTTCTTTGACGAACGCTTGCAGATTTTCGATATGCGTTGAGCCGACTTTGTCGTTGATATTGACGCCGTTGGGATCGTCGCCCACCAAATACGTCGTCGCGCCCAGCGCGTCAAATACGTTTTTTGCGATGGTATAAGCGCTGCCGTTTGCGCAATCCAACCCGATTTTCCAGCCCTTAAAACTATACACGCCTAGCGAAATCAAATACCCGACGTAGCGGTTTCTGCCCGCCACGAAATCCACCGTTCGCCCGATATTCTCCCCCGTTGCGTACGGCACTTCTTCGCGTTTTTGATCCAAATACTCTTCTATGAGCGTTATCACGCTTTCGTCCATTTTTTCGCCCGCGCCGTTGAAAAGTTTAATTCCGTTATCGTAAAATGGGTTATGGCTTGCGGAAATCATCACGCCGCAATCGAAGTTTTCACTCCGCGCAACGTACGCCACCGACGGCGTCGTGGTCACGTGGAGTAGGTACGCGTCCGCGCCCGAAGCAACGATACCGCCCGCCAAAGCGTATTCGAACATATACCCCGAGCGGCGCGTGTCTTTGCCGATGACGATTTTTGCGCGCTCGCTCGATAAAGCTTTTTGTTTCTCGTTAAAATACCAACCCAAAAACCGCCCCACTTGAAAGGCGTGGTTTGCCGTGAGCGTTTTATTCGCCTCCCCTCTAAATCCGTCCGTTCCGAAATATTTACCCATAAATTCTCCTATTGCAAAGCGTTGCTTTGCGTGATTTGGCTATCGCCGTGAATTGACGGCTTTACCGTCGTGAATTGCAAGCTTGCTTGCAAATCACTCTCTTTCCACCACTTCGTTTTTGTTTTTATAAATACAGTTTTCCTTTACCACTCCGCGTACGCACGAAAGCGGATATACGCTCGCGTTTTTACCCACGACCGTACCCGGGTTGAGTACGCTATTACACCCGATTTCTACGTAATCGCCCAAAAACGCGCCCACCTTTTTTAAATGCGTTTCGATACCGTTTTCGCCGTCTTTTATCACCACGTTTTTCTTGTCCGATTTTACGTTAGAAGTAATAGATCCCGCACCCATGTGCGCGTTGAAACCCAAAATACTGTCCCCGACGTAGTTATAATGCGGTACTTGCACACCGTCGAAAAGGATCGCGTTTTTCAGCTCGGTAGAGTTGCCTACCACGCACTTTTTCCCGATCAGCGCGCTGCCGCGGATAAACGCACAATGCCGTATTTCCGCATTTTCGCCGATGATACAAGGACCGTTGATTTCCGCCGTGCGCGCGATTTTTGCGCTTTTATGCACCCATACCTTGGGCGAAATTTCTTCGTATTCGACTAACGGCAACCGCGCGCCAAGCTGCTCTATACATTGTTTTAACCCAACCAACGCCTGCCAAGGATAGGTAAACTTTTCCAAATATTCCTTCGCTTGCGTTTTGGTCAGGTCAAATAACCGCTCTATCGTAATTGAATTTTGCATTTTTACTCCCTTTCCACGCACATAGTATTTGCTTTTTTATATACTTTTATTGTATGTAGTAAAAAGAGAAGATGTTTCAAGACAAGCAAAAAAGCACTTGCTTTGATGCAAGTGCTTTTTATTTGCGTTTTATTTTTTTAATCTTCTAACCCCAACAAATAATCCGCCGAAACGTCGAAAATTTGACAAAGCTGAATCAAGGTGTTTATACTCGGCTCGGTGCGCCCTTGCTCGTAGCTGGCGTAGCCGTTGGGAGAAACGTTTAATTTCTCGTAACTTCTTTTTGTGTCATTCCGTTTTCTTTGCGTATCATTTTTAACCGTTCGTTAAATTTCATTTTGTTGCCTTAATAGTTTCGCGACCGATGAGTTCATCAAGCGTAATGCCATAAAAATCCGCTAATATGCGACAACTGATAATATTGGGGATATTTGTCCCTTTTTCATACGCGCTTATCGTCGATTGTGGTATCCCTGTTGATTTCGCAAGCTCCATTTGCGATAAATTGGAGGATTCTCGATGATATTTTAAGTTTTTGCTTATCGTTTCCATAATCCACTCCTTTCATTAAAAATTACCAGAATTCCGCTAAAAATACTTGACTTACCAGTATTCTGTTGATATAATTGTATGTATTAAGATATTTTTATAGTCTAAATAAAATCTTTAAGGAGAAAAATCATGCAATCTATGTTAGAATATTTATACGAACATACAATAAACGGTTTATCGTCCTGCGAGCCAAAATATCATACGCAAGAGGAAGAAAATGCGGCGTATGACGCACTTTTGAACGCATTATCCGATAAGCAGAAAAAGCTGTTTCATCAATTTCTCGATATATACGCCGACCATTTAAGCGACGACGCGGAAAGAATGTATTATTTGGGCTTACAACAAGGCGTTTTATTGATAACGGAAATTTATCATTTTTCTGAGTGAACTGCCAGATTCTTCGACTCCGCTTACGCTACGCTCAGAATGACAAGAAAAGCGTTTAAAACGACACCGCAAGAAACCAACTATCCATAAATTAAAAAAGACCTTTCGCAAGGAAAGGTCTTTTTGTTTGCGTTTAGAAGATTATTTTGCGCAGTTTGCTTTAAGCGTTTCAAGGTTTGCCATAATTTCTTTGGGCATCTTGTCGCCGAAGTTTTCTGCGTAGTAGCCTTCGATTTCTTTTGCTTCTGCAGCCCAACGTTCTTTGTCAACTTCCAAAAGTTTATCAAGCGTTGCAGCGTCGATATCGCAATTTTCGATGTTGATATCTTTTGCGTAAGGAAGATAACCGATTGCCGTTTCGCGTGCTTCCACTTTGTCTTCGCAACGATCCAAAATCCAGTCGAGAACGCGCATATTGTCGCCAAAGCCGGGCCACATGAAGTTGCCGTTTTCGTCTTGACGGAACCAGTTAACGTTGAAGATCTTGGGTTGTTTTTCTGCGGGAACTTTCGCGCCCATGTCAATCCAATGTTGGAAATATTTATCTACCGAGTAGCCCATGAAAGGTTTCATAGCCATCGGGTCGTGACGGAGTACGCCTACTGCGCCGGTAGCAGCCGCCGTCGTTTCGGACGACATGATCGTACCAACGAACGTACCGTGGTTCCAATCTCTCGATTGATATACGAGCGGAGTGGTGGTTGCTCTTCTGCCGCCGAAGATGATTGCAGAAAGAGGTACGCCAGCTTTGGAGTTGAATTCGGGCGAGATGCAAGGGCAGTTTTCTGCGGGTGCGGTGAAACGGGAGTTAGGGTGTGCTGCATTCACGCCGCTATCAGGGGTCCAAGGGTTGCCCTTCCAGTCGATAAGGTTTGCGGGAGCTTGCTTCGTGAGTTTTTCCCACCAAACGGTGTTATCAGCGGGGTTAAGCGCAACGTTGGTGAAAATCGTACCCTTTTTGGTTGCCGCAAGTGCGTTGGGGTTGGATTTTTCGTTGGTACCAGGCGCAACGCCGAAGAAACCGTTTTCGGGGTTAGCTGCCCAAAGTCTGCCGTCTTCGCCTACTCTGATCCAAGCGATGTCGTCGCCTACGCACTGTACTTCGTAGCCAGCGTCAAGGTATTGCTTGGGAGGGATCAACATTGCAAGGTTGGTTTTACCGCAAGCGGAAGGGAACGCAGCCGCAACGTATTTGATTTCTTTATCTTGAGGACGTTTTACGCCAAGGATAAGCATGTGTTCTGCCATCCAGCCTTCTTTTCTGCCAAGGTTGGTAGCGATACGAAGTGCAAAGCACTTTTTACCGAGCAATACGTTACCGCCGTAAGCCGAGTTCACGGAGATAATCGTGTTGTCTTCGGGGAAGTGCATGATATATCTCTTTTCGGGGTTTACGTCGCATTTTGCGTGGAAACCTTTAACGAAATCGCCGTTTTCGCCAAGTTGGTCAAGGCACATTTTGCCAACTCTGGTCATAATCATCATGTTGAGTACAACGTAGATAGAGTCGGTCACTTCGATACCGATTTTGGAGAAAGGAGAACCTACTACGCCCATCGAATAGGGAATAACGTACATCGTTCTGCCTTTGTAAGCGTCTTTAGCAAAT
Source organism: Candidatus Scatosoma sp. (assembly GCA_045535685.1). Taxonomy (GTDB): domain Bacteria; phylum Bacillota; class Clostridia; order Christensenellales; family Borkfalkiaceae; genus Scatosoma. The sequence continues at coordinate 11,346 of JAZSMB010000093.1, read as the reverse complement.
TCGTTAACCCAGGCGTACGCTTCTATGGGGGCTTTCCATTTAACGATGGAATGAGGCATAGCGTCTTCTTCGTTTTCGCAGCAGATGAACGTTCTGTCTTCTACGCGTGCAACGTCGTTTTCCGCCGTTCTGTGATAATAGCAATCGGGAAGAAGTTCTTGGTTGAGCTTAATGATTTCGCCGCTAGCGCAAGCTTCTTCTCTCAAAGCGTCGCGTTGTGCATCGCTGCCGTCGATCCAAACCACTTTGTCGGGCTTTGCAAATGCTTGACAATCTGCAACAAATTGAAGGACTTTTTTGTTGTTGGTCATAATTATATCTCCTTATGTGTTTATATTTGTTTCTTTTTTGATAATGTGTGGAGTTTTTGCGGTTTTTATTCTTTCACAACTGGAATAAAATACCTCTCTCCACCGATTATCATTATAACACAAATATTCTCACTTGTAAACACTTTTTCGTCAAATTTTTCGCTTATCGTAAAAAAAAGTAATTCTCCCCTCTTGTATTTTTCGATATCGGGGATATACTGTTTGTCCAAGTGAGCGGCTAAGGGGGGATATTGGATGAAAAATAAGTACAACGACAACCGTTTGGCGGAAGAATTCGATTTAATCGTACTCACGGGGGAAAACCACGCGCATCACGGATTACAATTAGGTCAAATCGGCACGCTTACCTACTCTTACGAGGGTAAAGATAGACCGCTTTACGCCGAGTTTGCCTGCGCGGACGGAACGAAAAAAGAAGAACCGCTCGCCCTGCACGATTTTCGCGTGTTAAACGAGCGTAACCCGCTCGATTTATCCGTTATCGTACAGTATATGAAAATGCAAAAACGTAAAAATGCCTAAAATGCGTTTTTTCACCCGTTTCGCGCACTCGTGCGCTTGACAAATGCAATGAAACGCGATATACTGTATGTTATAATCGAAAAAATCGGTTAAATTCCTTTTTTAAATCGGGAAAACAAATGAGAATCGTCATCAAAATCGGTACGTCCACGCTGACGCACGCTACGGGAAAATTGAATATTAAGCGCACGGGCGAGCTGTGTAAAATTATCAGCGATTTAAAAAACGCGGGCAACGAAATCATACTCGTTTCGTCGGGTGCAATCGGTATGGGGGTGGGGAAACTCGCACTCAAACAAAAACCGACGGATATCCCGACCAAGCAAGCGGCTGCGGCGGTGGGACAATGCGAGCTTATGTACGCGTACGATAAATTATTTGCCGAGTATCATCATACGGTTGCACAGCTTTTGTTGACGGGGGCGGATTTTTCCGCGCCGGATAGACACGAGAATTTTTCCAACACGATGATGCGTTTACTCGATTTGGGTGCGCTCCCTATCGTCAACGAAAACGACACGATTGCCACCGAAGAAATTAGAGTGGGCGATAACGATACCCTTTCCGCGTTGGTGGCTACGAGTGTGAAAGCAAATTTACTCGTGATTTTGTCCGACGTGGACGGGTTGTATTCTGCAGACCCGCATAAGGACGCAAACGCGAAATTGATTGATAAGGTATATTGTATCGATGAAAAGATCGTTGCGTTGGCAGGCGGTGCGGGTTCGGCGCTTGGCACGGGCGGAATGGCAACCAAAATCAAGGCGGCGAAACTGTGCGTAGAACAAGGTTGCGATATGGTAATCGCAAGCGGCGCGTCCCCTACCGTTTTATACGACGTTATCGCAGGCAAACAAGGAAACTATACGAGGTTTTTTGCAAAAGCAAACGGTGAATTGAAATCAAAGATTTCGTGAATTTTCGCTTACGCTCAATGCATTGCCGACACCGTCGGCGTGAATTGCAAGACGTTGTCTTGCGTTGTGGGAATATTTTATACGAGATTGCCGCGCTACGCTTGGCTACGCCAAATAGCAAGCTGAGCGCAATGACCTATTATTGTCATCCTGAGTAAAACGAAGGATATCATACAAATCTTCCAATAACGCACGCGGTAGCGTGCATTTCACGAACGCGTAGCGTTCCATTCATGCGTGGTACACGCAATTCACGAAAAACGTAGTTTTTTAATTCACTCTCATAAGGAGCGGTTATGAGCGATATACAAATTATTTTACAAAACGCGAAAGCGGCGGCGCGGACAGCCGCTACCCTTTCGACCGAGCAAAAAAATAAAATTCTTTTGCAAATGGCGGACGCGCTCGAAACAAACGCGGACGAAATTTTAAAAGCGAACGCAATCGACCTGGCGAGCGCGCAAGGCGTTTTGCCTACCGTTATGCTCGATCGGCTGCGCTTGGATTTTAAGCGAATTTGCGCTATGGCGCAAGGTATCCGCGAAGTGGCGGCTTTACCCGATCCCGTAGGAAACGTTTTGGAGCAAAACACCCTGCCCAACGGCTTGATTATCACGAAAACGCGCGTTCCGCTTGGGGTTATCGGGATTATTTACGAAAGCCGTCCCAACGTGACGAGCGACGCGGCGGCGCTGTGTTTTAAAAGCGGCAACGTTTGCATTTTACGCGGCGGAAAAGACGCCTTCCACTCCTCTTACGCCATCGTGCAAATTTTGCGCGGCGTTTTAAAAACCGCGGGCGTGGACGAGAATTTTATCTCCCTGCCCACCGACACTTCCCGCGCGAGTGCGACGGCTTTGATGACGGCGGTCGGGTACGTGGACGCACTCATTCCGCGCGGGGGCGCGGGATTAATTCGCTCTTGCGTAGAAAACGCGAAAGTACCGTGTATTGAAACGGGCACGGGTATTTGTCACGTGTACGTGGACAAGGACGCCGATTTAGACAAGGCGATTGCGATTATAGAAAACGCAAAAACTTCTCGCCCGTCCGTTTGCAACGCGCAAGAAGTGTGCTTGGTACATAGCTGCGTTGCAGAGGCGTTTTTACCTATGCTCAAAGCGCGACTTTGCGACGAGAGAATAAAAAACGGCTTAACGAGTGTGGAACTCCGCTCGGATGAAAAAGCGTTTGCGGTTATCGGCGGTAAAAAGGCAAGCGAAAGTGATTTTGATACCGAATTTTTGGATTATATTTTGGCGATAAAAGTAGTTTCTTCTAAGCAAGAGGCGATCGAGCATATCGCTTTGCACTCTACGGGGCACAGCGACGCGATTATTACGGAAAATAGCGATACGGCGGAGCTTTTCGTTCGCTTGGTGGATAGCGCGGCGGTGTACGTCAACGCCTCTACGCGTTTTACCGACGGTGGAGAGTTTGGCAAGGGTTGCGAAATCGGGATTTCCACGCAAAAATTGCACGCGCGCGGACCGATGGGGTTGGAAGAGCTTACTTCCTATAAATATATCGTGCGCGGCAACGGACAGGTACGATAAAAGCGAATGGAAATCAAAGATTTCGTGCATTGCGCCTATCGGCGCATGAATGAAAAAGCAATGCTTTTTATGAATTGCAACGCATAGCGTTCAATTCACGCGAGTTATTGCGAGCAATTCACGAAAACCAACGGTTTTCTATTCACTTTCATAAGGAGAACACTATGAAATACACTCTTGGGTTTATCGGTTGCGGAAATATGGGCGGTGCGCTCGCAAAAGCCGCGGCAAAAGCAATCGGCGGTAAGCAAATCGCGCTTTGCGACCATACGCAGGCAAAAGCACAGGCACTCGCAAACGAAATCGGCGCAGACGTCGTTTGCGCGCGGGAGCTTGTACAAAATTCCCGTTTCGTCGTTTTGGGCGTGAAACCGCAAAATATGCAATCCACGGTTGCGGAGTTTGCCGATATTTTACGCTCGCGCGAGGACGTGGTAGTTGTTACGATGGCGGCGGGGCTGTCGATAGACGGGTTACGCGCTTTTATCGGTGCGGATTTGCCCGTCATACGCATTATGCCCAACACGCCCGTGCAAGTGGGAAAAGGCATGACTTTATATGCCGTTTCGGGCGTGTCCCCTGCCGACGAGCAAGCGTTTGTGGACGCGTTTGTTTTATCAGGCGTTTTAGATAAGTTAGACGAAGACTTAATCGACGCGGCGGCGGGCGTTTCGGGCAGCGGTCCTGCGTTTATTTACGCGTTTGCACAGGCGTTGAGTGCAGGCGCGATAGAGCTTGGCGTACCAAAAGAAAAAGCGGAAAAATACGCGGCGCAAACACTCGTAGGCGCGGCGGAAATGCTCTTAACGTTCGGCGATGCGGAAAGTTTGAAAAAAGCCGTTTGCTCGCCTAAGGGAACGACGCTTGCAGGGCTTGCGCAAATGGATAAACTCGGCTTTGAAAACGCGGTAAAAGCAGGCGTGAAAGGTGCGTACGAGCGCACAATAGAGTTAAAACAATAACGGTTTTTCTATAAATACATAGGGGCAGGTATGCGATGAACGCATACCTGCCCCTATCATTTTAATTATTGCATTGCTCGATAACGTGTTTGGTAAACACTTCTATAATATCGATATCCGTGCAGGCGTATAACATTCGCGTTCCCGCAGCGTCCTCGATTTCGTTGAGCACCACTCCCTTTTCGTTGGGTAAAAAATCGACGCCGATAAAATCGAACCCAAGTTCTTTTTTTAAGGCTTGTACGATTTCGATTTGCGCCCTCGTCGGTTGTACTTGTTTTACGCTGCCGCCTAAAGAAAAGTTCGATTGAAACCCGCTTTTTGCCGTGCGCTGAATGGCTGCGACTATCTGTTCCCCCACCGCATATACGCGCGTGTCTTTTCCTAAAATGGAGCAAGGTTTTTGCAAAAGATACTTATCTTTTTTATCTATTATACGTTGCGCCTCATCGGCATTTTTCGCCCAAAACACTTCGCTGCCGCCGTGACCAAACCGCGATTTTACCACGAGTGGATACGCCGCGTTTTCCACGCCGCTTTCCGCTAAAAAAGCGGGTAAAAACGGAATTTGCAGCCGCTGACAAAGCAAGTACGTTTTCCACTTATCCCCTGCGGTTTTCGCCGTTTTCGCGTTGTTGAACGTGCGCACGCCTTTGCTTTCTAACACCGCGTTTATATCTGCGTTCATCGCGCGGCAAATGGCAAAGTCGGGCAACGTTTCTATGGGTAAATCTTCTGCTCTATCCGCAATCACGAGCGAAAGTTTTGCGCCGTATTTTGCAAATTCGTTTTGCAAGCGCGCAATAAACCACTCGTTTTTCTTTGCCCCCTCTTGCGTATAAATCAACCAACCGTTCATACGCGCTCCAAGATATAGCTTAAAATTTCTTCCGCCATATTCACACCCGTAGCGTTTAACGTGCTGATAAAATGGGGGTTGGAATTCACTTCGCAAACGATCGGCTCGTCGTTTTCGCCAAAGAGTACGTCCACGCCTGCAAAATGCAGCCCAAGCGCTTTGCACGCTTTGCGTGCGATATCTTCCTGCGCGGGCGTAAGCATAGCCTTTCTCGGCCGACCGCCGCCCGATACGTTGGAACGAAAATCGTGCTCGTTTACGCGGAGCATCGCTGCAACCACTTTATCCCCAACCACGTTGACGCGGATATCTCTGCCGCGGCTCGTTGAAATAAATTGTTGCATTAAAAAGTCTTTATGACCGATTTTTTCCACGATTTCTAGCACTTCGCCGTAGGTGTTCGCCAAATACACCTGTTTTCCAAACGAGCCGTACGCCTCTTTGAGGATCATGGGCAATTTGCGCATTTTTCGCGCTTTTTCCAAAAACGCCGTCGAGTTATGCCCCACGTTTTCGAACGTTTTGGGTGCAACGATCGTACGCGGCATTTTAACCCCCGCCGCGTGTAAATACTCGGCGGTGTATATTTTATTATCGCAAAGCTCGATCGCTTTCGCACTGTTAAAAGTGGGTACGCCCAAGCGCTCTAAACTGCGACAAAGATACACGTCTTTATCCCAAAAAATACAAAAATCGGGCAAGGGCGCAGGCAAATTACCGCCAACCTCGTGCATCAGCTCGGCGTTGGTTTTTAACTGCATTAAAACACCGCGCGCACTCGCCGCCGATTTTAAAGCCGTGTACATTTCCTCGTATTTATCCCCGCGAAGAAACTCGTTTATAATCAACCAACCGATTTTTTGCATACGATTACCCCTAAAACCCGTTTTTATATAGTGTATGAATGATAAAAAATTATTGCGCCGTACCGCTACGCACTTCGCGTAAAATAGCGTCTATCATCTCTATCGTCGTCGAATACGAGTTTACGTATTTCTTTATCTTACCCTCTAATACGATCGTATCCCCCACCTGCGGTGGATTGCTCATTGCTTGATAGCGATTTCCCTGTGTGTCGTACGTGCCGTATATATACAGTTCGTTGCCGTCTTCGTCGCGAATGGTCATATTGCCGTATATCGTGTTATCAATATCGATAATTGTGCCTTGCACGCGGTATTTTTGCGCGCTCTCGCCGCCGCTGGGCAACGCCTGCCCGATCGCAATCAAATCGGGAATACTCGTATACTCTTCAATGGGCGCACTCGTCATTCCGCCGTTTTGGATAAAATCGGCAAGCAGATCGCGCGTGAATACTTGTCTTTCTTCGTCGTAATAATCGACGATATTAAGATACCCCATTCCGTAAAAATCGTATTGCGCGCAATAGGTATCTACGACCACGTAATACGTTTCGTTGGTATCGACGTTGTTTTTGATTTGCTCTCCGTCCTCGCCGTAATACATAACGTAGCTATTGCTGTTGATAAACTGCCGTTGTAAACGATAACCCGACACCTCGCAAAGCACGATGGGATTGTCAAAGGTAAAAAGCGAGTATAAATCGCCGTACGTGACGTCTTTTGCCGGTAAATAGTAGGGATAGCGTACGTTGAGATAACCGCCGCCGAGTACGATTTTGCCTGCGTATCTCGGATCGTCCCCCCAACGCGCTTCGCCGTAAGTGTACATCGCTTGCGCGGCAAACTGCGATAATTCATACTTATCGCGCGTCTTATCGTTGTTGCCCAGCACTTCGTTTGCTTTTTGTAAATCGTCGGCGTATTTGTCAAGCAATTCGTCCACGATCTCGTCGTCGTTGCCGTTTTGATACGCGCTGTGCGCAATAATTTCCGCTTTATTGACCGTCACTTTGTCGGTGAGGATATTCAGCGTCACACGCGCGTGAGAAAGTCCGTTTTTATTATCCCCGCCCGCTTGCAAATGCCAAACGCCTTGGCTGTCTTGCCGTTTTACCTGTTGATGGGTATGCCCTTCAAACACCAAATCCACGTAGCCGTTGGAAAGGGCGGTATCGTAATGCCCTTCGTCTAAAAACGAATCGTGCAAAACGTACACGATCATCTCCGCGCCTTCTTGGCGGAGTTTGGTCGATTCCGCTTTGACAAGCGAAGTTAAACTTGCGCCCGTCTTAAAATACACGTCCTCCACTTTATCGGGAGAAATATCCCCGTAGCAATCGCCGATTGCGCCGATGATACCGATTTTAATTCCGCTTACTTCCACCGTAGTAGACGGCTGACAATAGTCCACGCGTTCGTTGGTCGCTCTATCGTAAACGTTGATAGCTAAAAAAGGGAACTGCGCAAGAAAGGCGTTGCTTTCGATATAGCTTTCGCCCCAGTCGAATTCGTGGTTGCCCATCGACATTGCCGCAAAGCCCAAATCGTTCATCCACTCGGTTATGAGCGCGCCTTTGGTAAAGTTAGATTCTGCACTCCCCTGCCACATATCGCCCGCGGAAAGAAGTACCGTGTTGGGGTTGGTCGTTTGCGCACCGCGCAAATACGTAGTCATTTCGTCCACGCCGATATTTGCGTACGTATCGTCAAATTTACCGTGTAAATCGTTAATCGAATAAAAATCGATTACCGTATTGATTTTTGCCACGCAACCATCGCAATTACCGTCTTCATTCGCGTCCGCGTGAATATGTACGCCGTCGCCGTTTCCGCTTGAACTGCTCGAACCGCCGTCGTCAGCAGGTACGCAAGCACCCAGCGCAAGCGCGACGCTCATACACAAAAACACCCACCATTTTCTCATTTGTTTTTCTCCGTTTTTTAATCGTTTTTACGCGTTTTTGGTAAACGTAATCGTTGCCGTATCACTCGTTAAACGATCCACCGTAAACGTATAAGCAATTTTGTTACCTTGATTATTCTTCGTATCCGCGGAAATCGTATCCCCCTCGATATACGTAAACGTGTCAGCCGCACTCTTTACGTATTCGATTAAGTTGTTAACCGTACCGTATTCGTCCGAGCCGTCCGTGTTGTTGTTATACACGTCGTAATACGTTTCGCTTTCGTATTCTTCTTTATAAAGGGACGCGTCCACGTGATACACCACGATGCCGTCGCGCGAGAAATATCCCGCCGTTTCGCCTGCGTTTAAGCCGTTTGCCGTATAGTACGCCAAAATATAATATTCTTGATACGCGCCGAGTTTTTCATCCCAGTTGTTTGCAATAATAATCGTATCGCCGTTTTTCGTAAAGTCTTCCAGCGTCAAAGTAACCGTGCTTTCCGCTACCACCAAACGCGAATGCGTCAGCCAGCCGTAATTAAACTTGGTATAAGCGTTGTGATCGCCGAGCATCGAGTCCATCATATCGCACCCAGCCATCGGGCTGTTATCGTCCTCGTTGGTATAAGAGGTGTCGTAATAATCGTCCGCACCCAAAACGTGACCGAATTCGTGAATGTACGTATAGGGGTTGATACCGTCGTTGTCGTATTCGCCCGTTTCCCAATTTTCAAACATAAATTGATAGGACGCCCAAAGATAATCGTTTGCGGAAACGCCGTCGTATTCGTAATAGTATCCATCGTCGTCCGTGTAAATATTCCAGTATCTATACGCCCAGTTAAAATCGCTTTCGCTATCGATTTCCAGCGTCGTAATGAAAACGACCGCGTCGATACAGGTGTTGTTATCGCTGTCAAATTGCGATAAGTCCATCGTTTGGGAAAGGTATGCAAGCGCTTCGTCCATAATCATTTGGTCGCCGCCCATCACTTCGTCGCCGTAATAATCGATGGTTGCGTTTTTATAATAATCACTCGTCTTTTCCGGTCTGAACCAGCTATCCAACACTACGATATCCAAATCGAGTTGACCGTAGCTCGATTGATAATAATACTGGTGTACGGAGTGATAATCGGTAGTGCCCGCCCCGCCGTTGAACGCCGTTTGAATGTTGGAAATTTGATAGCCCTTGCTTGCAGCCGTCACGTCGCTGAATTCTACGGGGATAACCAAAACTTTGGGCGAACCCACCGTAGGACAACCGTCCAAATAATAGCCCTGCTCGGTGACGTTTTTTACGTATTCCGCTTTGGTAAAATCCACGTTATACACGCCGTTTTGCGAGGAGGGCAGCCCTTTCCCTGCGTTGGTCATTAAATCCACGCCGTCGGGCGTGCTGCTACCGCCGTTATTGCCGTTGTTGCCCGAACCGCTATTCACTTCTACGATCCAGCCGTTTTTCATCTGCACCGTTTCGTAATACGCGCCTAAAATGCCGTATAACGTAACCGTATCGCCTACTTTGGGTGCGTTCGACATATTGCCGTAGCGTTTGCTGCCCGTCGCGTCCCAAGTACCGTACACGTACAACGTCGCACCGCTATTATCCGCAATCGTCATGTTGCCGTAGAAAGTATCTTCGATATTCTTAATCGTACCAGTTACGTAATATTTATCCGTGGAGTGTTGATTTCCGCCGACGAACGTTTCCGCATACGCATACGCTTGCGCCACCGTCAACTGCGCGTTGGCTTGGGGAGGGAATTCGCTTTCGCCGCTGCCGCCGCCCGACGCGTTGCCCGCCTCGCGGTAAATATACAAATCCACAACGGTGTCGCCCTCGTACTCATACCAAGTTACGTCCACGTAATAATCGTCTTTATCGAAATAGTACCACGTATCGCCGTATTCGTCCTCTTCCGTACCTGCGGAAACGTAGCCTACGAATTTCTCCAAATACGCGTTAAATTCTTGTTGCGTGTTGCCAAACGTGTAAAAGTTTAAACCCTCTGCTTCGCCGTCGTCATACGTTTCCAAATAGTACTCGTTATTAGCGATAAACGGAATAACGGCAAAACCGCACTCGGCAAACGTCGCCTTTTCGTCTGCCGTAAAGTCGGTATATGCGTACGTGGGTTGGTTGCCCGTGTTATCATCGCCGTTTCCGCCGTTGTCGCCCGTGTCGTTATCGTCTTTAAATACCACTTGACCCAAGTCTTGCGCGGCTTGTCCCGTGAGTTTAACGATTAAGTGGCCGTTTTCGTCTATGTAAATTTCTTCGATACCAACGCCGTTATCGCCGTCTTCGCCTTGGAGCCATGCAAGGAAATCTTCTTCCGTTCCGCTATGTCCGTTTTCCAGCCAAATTTGATAAGCGGATTTACCCGTTGCGCCCGTATCGCCTTTATCGCCCTTATCGCCTTGCGGACCTTGTACACCCGTATCGCCTTTGTCGCCCTTGTCGCCTTTATCGCCTTTATCGCCCTTGATAAAGGCAAGCCATTCTTCGTAAGAGAGCGGCTCTTGGTCTTCTGCTTGCGCATATACGACGTATTGCGCGTAGATTTTTTCTATCTGCGTGGGCTCTTTTTCCGTTTGGAAAAAGCACGAAGACAGCGCCAACGTACTTGCGCCTAAACAAATTGCCAACAACGTTTTGATCCAGTTTTTCTTTTTCATAATTTTACCCCGAATGCGGTTTTAGGGCGAATGTTTCGCCCTTTTGTTATACTATAACAAAGTTGCCCATAAAAGTCAACCACTATCACTCTTTTTTTATACTTTTACGATAAAATAAAACGACTGAAACAAATACCTTTCGTCCCAGCCGTCTTACGTAATTTTTATCATGAAGGATTTACTTGATTATAATAACTATACGCTTTTTGAATCGACTCGATATACGGAAGAAGTTCGGCTCTGGTTGCCACTCTCTTTATCTTCACTTCTTGACCGTTGTTATGCACCGTATAGAACGGCGCGGCGATTTCAAATGCCGTACGCAAGCCCTCGTATCCGGGTTTATTATAGTTCCCGCTGTTATACACAACCTCGTATACCTTTCTTAACATCTGCGAGTTATCGATATCGTTATAGAAGTTTTGGTCGTTCGCCGACATCAATTCTTCAATCGTTTTATACTTGGCGTATTGGTCGCCTTGTTCGTAGCCGACTTTATAATAATATCCGTCGATAAACTCGTATTCGTTCGCGGTCGCTCTCCACTTTTCGATATCAAAGGCAACGTTACCCGACGCATCGTACGTTTCTTTCGGCGCAGTACCTTCGTACAGTTCGCCCAGTTGATACCATTGATCGGTTGCACCCTCGCCTCCGCGAGAATAGGACACCGCGTATACCATCCCCTCGCCTGTAGGCGAGTATAACGGGTCTATGGTTAAATATAACGTGTATTCGCAACCCTTA
>JAZSMB010000091.1:0-5902 GCA_045535685.1 Candidatus Scatosoma sp. | reverse complement strand
CACGGAACGCCGCTATTCTCATTCTTATTCTTGTTCTTCCGTCGTTTCTAACGTTAAAGTACGTTTACACCAGTTTCTAACGCCGCATTTGGGGCATTTTAAGTGTCTGCGCGTAATGGTATGCACAGCCATAATATACGCGCCCGCCGTAGGGATAAAGCGATGTCCGCATTTTCTACACTCAAACGCGCCTGCCGACATTTCCAAAGCCGCCGCTGCGCCAATTCCGCCCGCCATTACGACGACGGCAACGACATTCAAGCCTATACGCCAACCTGTTTCTAATTCCGCTAATCCCGACACCAAAATCAAAGTGCAACCCGCCAAAAGCGTAATCAACACGACGATCGCTTCAACGACCAGTTTTCTCTTGTTTTCTTTTCTTTCTTGCATCAAATTCATAATATTCCTCTCCGCATTTTGTTGATATTCGGAGGGTTGCAAGCGTTTTCCTGTAAGCAACTCGTTGACCGTTATGCCGAGCTCCCTGCAAAGCGGTAACATTAAAGAAACTTCGGGCAAACCGTTGCCGCATTCCCACTTCGAAACCGTCTTATCGCTGATCATAAGCGCGTCGGCGAGTTCCCGTTGTGTCATTTTGCGTTCTTTACGGATTTGCGCGATAAATTTTCCCGTTGCGATTTGGTCCATTCTTGCACCTCCTATCTGTATTCTATCATCAAAATATTGAAAAATGCACCCATATAGCGTAGAATTTGCTTAAAAGCCACTCCACGAGGCGTAGAATTTGATTAAATCAATTTTGCGAGTATCTTTTTTAAGGCAAATTTACAATGCTCGTACGTAAGTCCGCCTTGGAAATACGCGGTATACGGCTCTTTTACGGGTGCGTCCGCCGAGAGTTCTACGGACGAACCTTCGACAAAACAACCTGCCGCCATAATCACTTTGCTATCGTACCCGGGCATATCCCACGGCTCTAACGTGACGAAACTATCCACCGGCGACGCTTCTTGTACCGATTGAATAAAATCGCAAAGCTGTTTCGCCGTATCAAAACGGATTGCGCGCGTAATATCCGCAGGCGTACGGTCGAGTTTAGGGAAGTTTTCATATCCCAACTCTTGCATACATTGACCGATAAGCAAACTACCCTTAATCGCTTGATTGACAACGTGCGGAGCAAGGAATAAGCCTTGATAAAATAAGCGATAACCGTATGCGTACGAGCCGACTTCGTTGCCGATCGACGGCGCGGTTAAACGACGACCGATTTGGTCGATATATTTCTCTTTTCCAACGATATATCCACCCGTCGGTGCAAGTCCACCGCCGGGGTTTTTAATAAGCGAACCAACGATTACGTCCGCGCCCACTTCGCACGGTTCTTGCGTTTCTACGAACTCGCCGTAGCAATTATCGGTAAAAATACAGCCGTTAAAGCCCAAATCGCGCACAAAAGTGCAAATTTCGCCGATTTCCGCTACCGTAAACGCGTCGCGTAGTTCGTATCCGCGCGAACGTTGGATATAAATCATCTTTAACGAGTTTCCAAGCCGTTTTACTTCCTTTTGAATGGCAATTTTATCAAATTTTCCGCTTTCGTCCAAGTCAACGCAATCGAAAGAAATACCAAAATCCTTGAGCGAGCCGTTCCCCTCGCCGTAAATAACGCCGCGCAGGGTGTCATAAGGCATACCCGAAATACAAAGTACGCTATCGCCCGTGCGTAAAACGCCAAAAAGCGCCACCGTCAATGCGTGCGTACCGCTTAAAAGCGCCGGAGAAACAATCCCCGCTTCTGCGCCAAACGCGTCCGCATACACTTCGCCGAGCGCAAAACGACCGTCGTCGCCGTAGCCGTACCCCGTCGTGCCGTTGAAATGTCGCAAGGCGATTGCGCGCTTATTGAATGCGTTTAATACCTTTTCTTGGTTAAATTGTGCAATCTCATCCGCTTTTTTGAAATAATTTGCAAGTTTGCGCTCGCTTTTTTCTATCATTTGTTCAATTTGCATATTCTTTTCCTTGTTTTTCTCTATGTCAGACATAGGTATTATGTCACGCGTACTATATCAGACATAGGTATTATGTTTGACATAGTATTTATTTTAACAGTTTGATAACGTTTTCCGCCGTTGCGTCTTGCGGAGCAAGTTGTACGTGGTTTTGCAAACGCTTAAAGAAGGTAATTTGGCGTTTTGCATAGTTGCGCGTATTTTTCTTAATCAATTCTTTTATTTCTTCTTCGCTCCAACCACTATCCAAACCTTCTACTACTTCTTTATAGCCGATACCTTGCATACATTGTTTATCTTGCGTGATGCCATTATCCATAAGCGCGCGCACCTCGTCTATCAGCCCATCGTTAAACATTTGGTCAACGCGTAAATGGATGCGCTGATACAGCGTTTCGCGCGGGTATTGGATAGAAACTGCCACAAAATCGAATCTTGGATCCAGCGTATCGCCTTGCGTGGATTTGGGCTTGCCCGTTAAATCGAATATTTCCAACGCGCGAATCACGCGTTTTACGTCGTTTTCATGCAATTTATCCGCACTTTCGGGGTCTTTTTCGCGCAAAAGTGCGTGCAAATAGCTATTTCCGTATTCTTGCTGTAATTTCTCGTATTTCGAGCGAATTTCTTCGTTCGCGCCCACGTTGCCAAACTGACTTTTATACAAAAGCGCATTAACGTAAAAGCCTGTACCGCCGCAAATAATCGGCGTTTTGCCTTGCGCGAGTAATTTTTCTACAATCGGCAACGCACGCGCCTCGTAATCACTTACGGAAAAGCTGTCCGTAGGCGAAACGACGTCGATTAAGTGATGTTTTACGCCTTGACGCTCACATTCGGTCGGTTTTGCCGTGCCTACGTTTAGACCTTGATATACAAGCATCGAATCGGCGGAAATAATCTCCGTATTGAGAAGTTTTGCGCATTCGACCGAGAGTGAAGTTTTTCCCGACGCGGTTGCGCCGCATATAACCAAAACTTTGCCCATTAAACGATCCTCTTGAACATTTTTTCAAGCTGCGTTTTGGACATTTTTACCACGACGGGTCTGCCGTGCGGGCATTTTAAGCCCATATCGCCGTCCATAAGCACGAATAACGCCTCGATTTCCGATTCCGATAAATCCATTCCGCCTTTTACCGCCGCCTTACAAGCCGCCGACGCTAATTTATCTTTTAAAATATCTTCCAGTTTAATCGCGCGATAACCGCCTACGTCGCTTAAAATTTCGTTGAAGAATTTTTGCAAATCGATGTTTTGTAAATCCAAAGGCACGCAATATACGTGGAAGGCGTTTTCTGTAGGTTCGTCTATTTCAAAGCCCATCGCACGGATATCGTCTAACCGCTCGCGAACAAAAGCGCTTTCAAACGCGTTGAGTTTTAACTCGAACGGAACAAGCATTGCTTGTGTCGGCACGTTTCTGTTTTGCATTTGTTCTTTTAAGCGATTGAAAATCAGCCGTTCGTGCGCGGCGTGTTGATCAATGATATACACTTCGTCCATTCGTTCGTACAAAACGTAGGTATTAAATAATTTACCAGCGTAACGGCAAGTACTTACGTCCACGCGGTTTTGCTTGGCTTTTTCGTCCATGTCCGCAAGCAAACGCTTATTTTCCTCGAAATAATCGACGTCGTCGCCCGTTTCCTGCGCTTTTTTATTCGTGTCGCGGTCAGGGTCGTTGAATTCGATATACATACGTTCAAAACGCAATTTAGGGAATTTTTTAAGTAGTTTTTCCGGTTCTTGCTTTTGGGGAATAGCCGGTAATCTTTCTTCAAACGCGCTCATACGAATCATTTTAGGCTCGCCTTTAGGCGTATTGCTTTCGTTGATATCCGTTACTTCGACCAGTTTTACCGCAGATTTTTGTTCTCCAACGTTCTTTTCGCTGTATTGCTTGAAATCGATCGGCGCGCTGTCTTGAAGTTCCTGTTGCGCTTGCTCGTACGTAAACGTATCAAAGCCAAATACGGACGCGGGCGATTTTTTCTTGGTGGCAGGCGTTTCTTCACTTGCCGTTTTTTCTAAAATACCTTGCGAAATGGTCTTATGTTCCTGCACAGTCGCCTGAGGATTGCTTGTTTTTGCGTCGCTATCTTTGAATTCTTGCGCTCGTTGCGCGACGGGATCGAACGTCTTGTCGTCTTGCACGATATATTCGAGCGCTTGCGATTTTCCGTCTAATATCGATGAAATTACCGAGTAAATGCTGCCGTAAATCAAATGGTTGTCCCTAAAACGCACGTCAAGTTTGTTGGGATGCACGTTGACGTCTACCACTTCTTTGGGGATTTGCACGTTTAAGCAATAAACGGGATGCTGCCGTTTCATTAAATACGGTCCGTACGCATTATTTACCGCCATCGCCAACGTCGCATTTAATACGTATCTACCGTTTATAAACGTGCTTTGATAGCTCTTATTCGCTTTAAAGAAATTTTGATTGCCGATATAACCGCGAATACGAATTCCGTTTTTTATCGCATCGATTTTATAACATTGAGCAAGTACCGCCGCGCCGTATACGCTTAAAAATGCTTCTTCTGCGCCGCCGCCGAACGATTGTAAAACTTTTTTACCGTTTGCGTAATACGTAAAGGCAATATCCCAGCGGCTTAAAATGAAACGGGAAATAAACGTAGTTATATCCGCTTCTTCCGCTTTATCCGATTTCAAAAATTCTAAACGTACGGGCGTGTTAAAAAACAGACCTTCCACACATACGTCCGTACCGTTTTCGCCTGCCACCTCGCTAATTACGCCGAGTTGACCGCCGTGCGAAGAGAGTTGATAGCATTTCCCGCCTTCCACTTTGGAAGTAATTTTCATCCGCGAAACCGACGCAATCGAAGCGATCGCTTCCCCGCGAAACCCCATCGTAACGATACCGTTTAAATCTTCTGCTTTGGCGATTTTACTGGTCGCGTGCGGTAAAAACGCCGAGTGTAAATCGTCCCGCTCAATACCGCACCCGTTATCCACGACGCGTATGAGCTGTTTACCGCCATTTTCAATATATATGGAAATTTCCGTTGCGCCTGCGTCAATCGAGTTCTCTACGAGCTCTTTTACGACGGAATACGGACGCTCAACCACTTCGCCTGCGGCAATTCGATTGTATACGCTTGCAGGTAAAATATTGATTTTTGCCATATCAATTCTCCGTGTTTATTTTTTCTTTTAAATCGTGCAAGAGCATCAACGCTTGCATAGGCGAAAGCGTGTTCACGTCGGTGCCGACGATGATTTCTTCCACTTCGCAAAGCGCGCGCTTTTCTTCTTGCTCGATTTCTATATCGCTAATCTTTTTCTTATTACCCAACAAATCGTTCTTTTCAAGTGCTTTTAAAATCCCTTTCGCGCGTTGGGTTACTTCCTTTGGTACGCCTGCAAGCGCGGCAACCTCGATACCGAAACTCCGATTTGCACCGCCGCGTACGATTTTACGCAAGAATACGATTGCGCCGTTTAATTCTTTTACCGTGATTTTGTAGTTCTTAACCCCGTCCAACGTCGTTTCTAACTCCGTCAATTCGTGATAATGGGTGGAAAAAAGCGTTTTCGCGCGAATATTTTTCGCTAAAAATTCGATAACCGACCAAGCAATCGAAAGTCCGTCGTACGTGCTTGTGCCGCGACCAACCTCGTCTAAGACGAGTAAGCTGTTTTGCGTAGCGCGGAGTAAAATAGACGCTACTTCCGTCATTTCCACCATAAACGTACTTTGATCGAAAATAAGGTTATCACTTGCGCCCACGCGCGTGAATATGCGGTCGGTGTGTGGAATTTGCGCCGATTTTGCAGGCACGAACGAGCCGATATGCGCCATCACCGTAATGAGCGCCACTTGACGCATATACGTACTTTTACCAGCCATATTTGGACCGGTAATAACCGCGCAACGGTTTTCGTTATTA